>JAEKKE010000271.1 GCA_019510535.1 Acidobacteriota bacterium | reverse complement strand
GCGCAACCGAAACGGGGAGAGCTCGTCGTCTACTCTCTGTTATTTCTGATAGCTGGTTTGCCGATGGTCTTCGGCGCGTTCGTGTACGCGCTTGGCCGGTCAGTCGTGCAACATCATCACCAACTCCACCACGGCTAAGCGCCGGCACCAATATAAGAAAGGCCGCCCGAAAGGCGGCCTTATCTCTTTGTATTTCTTTAGTATGCCTGCATTTGTTCGATCGGCAGACGAACCTGGAAGCAGGTGGCTCCCGGTCGCGACTCCACCGAAATATGGCCGGAGTGCTTGGAGACGATGCGTTGCACTGTATCCAGTCCCAGTCCCAGTCCTTCTCCTGGAGCCTTGGTGGTGAAGAAGGGCTCAAAGATACGCGACTGCATCTCAGGGGGGATGCCGATGCCGGAATCCCAGATCTCGACCAGGGCAAGCTGGCCGGAGGTGCGGGTACGCAGCCGTAGCGTCCCATTGTCCTGCATGGCGTCCAGGGCGTTTTCGATCAGTGCGGTAAAGACCTGGTTCAACTCGCTGCCGTAGGCGGGCACGTGGGGCACCATGGGGTCGTAATCCCGCTCCACCGTTACGCGGCCAAGCCGAGACGCCATCATGGCCAGAGTGTTGTCCAGGGCGGCTGCCAGGTCGATCTCCTGGATCGGCGCCTGGTCCATGTAGGAGTAATCCTTGATGGCGGAGATCAAGTCGAAGATCCGAACTGTCGCGTCGATGACAGTCTCAGTCATGCGCTCCGTTTTGAGAGCGGAGCAGATGGTGCCGATCGCGATAGGCAGCACCTCTTCGCCAATGTGCGACAAATTGTCCAGATCGCAGACTTCGAGTGTCGTCTCTGCCAGTACGGGAGCGTACTTCCACGGTTCACTGACATTGTGATCCGTAAGCCACTCCGCAAAGTCGTCTTCACGGGCTGAGATAGCAATGGAGTCACGAGCGATCACCGGCCGGCTGCCCGTCGGTGACTTGGTCCGCATACGCGTGACCCACTCGCGATATTGCCCCTTCTGATCTTCGGTCAGGCAAAGTGAGCCAAGCTGGTATTTCAAGTCGCCGTACGTGCGCAACTCTCCAAGGAGCGACGAAGCCGCTCGCTGCGCCGCAGAGGCTGGGTTATTAAGCTCATGCGAAAGGTTCGCGGCGAGCTTTCCGAGCGCGGCAATCTTCTCCGATTGTTGCTCCATACGCGTGACATCGCGAACGCGATTCAGCAGCGTGGAGACGCAACGCTGACCCATGCCGGGGATAGCGCGAAGCATGTCGTCGAACTGGTGCCGATAGATGTGCAAGCCCCAGACATCGCCTACAGCCCAGCCGGTGCCGCCGTAGGTCTTCATGCGGGAGTAGGGAAGCAGGCCTGAAAGCTGTCCTACGCGCGAGATAAAGAACGCAACCGATCCGCGTTCGCGACGGCGAACGTGTACCTCACCCTTCAGCAGGATGGTCATACGGTCAGCGGGATCGCCTTCCTGAAAGACCTCTTGGCCTGCGGAGAGTTTTTGCTCCGTACCGTTCTCGGCGAGCCAGAGGTAGTCTTGTTCCGCAAGGCCGTCCAGAGCCTCTACGCGGCGAAGCGCGTCGATGATCTGGTCGACGGGGGTACAGGCGGCGGTTGCTTCGGGAGTAGCGGTGGCCATACTTACAAACTCTCCTCGAGCTTCAACCTTAATGGTAGCTGAAGCCTCTGCGGAGTCCAGGCTCTTCCACAGCGAACGGTCGAAAGTTCACGTTGAGGTGCCGAAACTTTGCATTCACAAGGGCATACGTGTGTGAGACGGATAAGGTTCCCGTATCGGTAGGAAGAGTTGGATGTGGAAGATGGGTGTTGCGGACCGGGAAGAGAGCCTGGTCTGCCTCTGCGCCTGAAGTTGAAACGACTCATGCTTTAAAAGACAATCCTCAGCGAATTCTGTTTCGCTGAGGATTGTCGAGAAGTTGCTAGAGCATTTTCCCTGTAGGTGTAGAGTAGGGCTTCCGTATCTATGGGCGTTTTCCGCAATGAAAACGCCGCTGCACACCCTTCCGGGCTACCCAGCAACAGGGAAAATGCTCTAGCTGATGGCGGCGGTCACCAGCTCTTGCGCTTCGCGCTGAATCTGCTTCAGATGTGCTTCGCCTTTGAAGCTCTCGGCGTAGATCTTGTAGACATCTTCCGTGCCGGATGGACGTGCGGCGAACCAGCCGTTCTCTGTCGTGACCTTAAGACCGCCGATGGCCGCCTTGTTTCCGGGAGCCTCCGTGAGAACCGCGGTGATGGGCTCACCCGCAAGCTCCTTGCTGGTGACCTGCGAGGGATTCAGCTTACCCAGTTTGGCCTTCTGTTCGCGGTTTGCGGGAGCGTCAATGCGCTGATATACGGGAGCGCCATATTTCGCCGTGAGTTCGGCATAGAGCTGCCCCGGATCCTTTCCTGTGCGAACCGTCATCTCCGCGGCGAGCAGGCCGAGGATGAGGCCGTCCTTATCGGTGGACCACACTGAGCCGTTCTGGCGTAGGAAGCTGGCGCCGGCGGACTCTTCACCGACGAAGCCAAGCGTGCCGTTTACCAGGCCGTCGACAAACCACTTGAAGCCTACCGGAACTTCCAGCATGGGACGCTTGAGTCCCGCGGCGACGCGGTCGATCATCGATGAAGAGACCAGCGTCTTGCCGATGCCGACCTTTTCACTCCACTGTGGGCGATGTGTGAAGAGGTATTGGATGGACACAGCGAGATAGTGGTTCGGATTCATCAGACCTGAACTCCGGGTCACGATGCCGTGGCGGTCGTGATCGGTGTCGCAGGCAAAGGTGACATCAAAGCGGTCTTTGCCGGCGATGAGTGAAGCCATGGCGTAGGGAGAGGAGCAATCCATGCGGATCTTGCCGTCCCAGTCACAGGTCATGAAGCGGAAGGTTGGATCAACAGTCTTTGACAGTACGGTGAGCGGCAGCTTGAACTTCTCTGCGATGCGTGGCCAGTAGGCAACGCCTGCACCGCCGAGAGGATCGACCGCGAAGATCAGACCGGAGGATGCGATGGAACGAAGATCGAGCACCGAACCAAGATCGTCGACATATTCGCTGACGAAGTCATGTTTGTGCGTCGTGGAAGAAGCAAGCGCTTTTGTCAGCGAGATGCGCTGAACACCCTTGAGGCCGGAGGCCAGAAGCTCATTGGCGCGGTTCTCGATCCACTTCGTAGCCGTAGTGTCGGCTGGACCCCCACTGGGTGGGTTGTATTTGAAGCCGCCATCCTCAGGTGGATTATGCGATGGCGTGATGACGATGCCATCTGCAAGGCCGGAGGTCTTACCAGCGTTATAGACCAGGATGGCATGCGAAAGAGCAGGAGTGGGAGTGTAGCCCTGTTCGGAGTCGATCATTGTCTCCACGCCATTGGCTGCCAGCACTTCAAGCGCAGAGGCCCATGCGGGATCGGAGAGCGGATGCGTGTCGGCCGCGAGGAACAGGGGACCGGTCGTGCCTTCATTCTTGCGGAACTCGCAGATGGCCTGGGTAATAGCGAGGATATGGTCTTCGTTGAAGCTGGAGTGCAGGCTGGAACCGCGATGTCCGCTGGTTCCGAAGGCGACCTTCTGAGCAGGATTGGAGACGTCTGGCTTCTGTGTGTAGTAGGCCGTGATGAGCCGTGGGACATTAACGAGAATCGATTCCGGAGCAGGCTTGCCAGCTAACACGTTGGTCATAGAAGCAAGGATGACAGAGTTGCCGCCCGGGATGGAAGCCGCTTCTGCATCCGCGTGATTTTCCTGTGAACGGGTTCCCTGAGAAAGGTCGCGCCTGTAAATCGGTCTGACCAATCCTGTATGCTGGCAAGGCATATGAAACGTGGTTCGAAGCTCGCTTTACCGCTGATTTTGCTCGCTGGGGTGGCGTTTGGACAGGCATCTCCTTCGCGCCAGATGGCAGACGCGGTGATCCGCCGGAACCCCGCGCCGCGCTGGGTCTATGAAGAGGGCACGATGCTGGACGGCCTGACGGCCGAGTGGAAGTCTAGCAGCGATGAGAAGTACTTCGATTACGTGAAGCAGACGGTGGATGCACTGATCACCGAGGACGGAACGATCAAGGGTTTCAAGTCCGATGCGCACTCGCTGGACAACCTGGAGATGGGCCGCGCCGCCCTGATGCTCTATCGCGAGACCAAGGACAAGAAGTACGAGACAGTGGCTCGCTTCGTCCGTGCCCAGCTCGACGAGCAACCGAGAACCCCGAGCGGCGGTTTCTGGCACAAGGCGATTTATCCGAACCAGATGTGGCTGGACGGCGCCTTCATGGCCGAGCCCTTCTATGCCATGTACGCTGCGACCTTCGATGACAAGGCAACGTGGGATGACATCGCGAAACAGTTCCTGCTGATGGATGAACATCTGCGTGATCTCAAGACGGGGCTGATGTATCACGGCTGGGATGAGAGCCGGAAGGAACGCTGGTCCGATTCGAAGACAGGTCGGTCGAAGGAGTTCTGGGCTCGCGCAATGGGCTGGTATGTCGTAGCTCTCGTAGATGTCCTGGAGTACTTCCCGAAAGATCATCCCAAGCAGGCAGCTCTGGTAAAGGATCTGAACGACTGTGTCGCCGCGCTCGAGAAGGTGCAGGACCGGAAGACCGGTGTCTGGTGGGACGTCCTGGACAAGGGATCGTCGGACGGAAACTACGTGGAGGCTTCCGCCTCGTCCATGTTCGTTTACGGCATGGCGAAGGGCGCGCGTATGGGATGGGTACCGAAGAGGTATCAGGCGTCCGCCGTACGTGGCTGGGCAGGTATCCAGAGAGAGTTTGTGAAGACTCTGCCTGATGGCACCATCAGCTTGACTGGCATCGTTGCCGTATCAGGGCTGGGGGGCAAACCGTATCGCGACGGGACGTATGACTACTACATCCATGAGAGGACAGTAGCCGACGACCTCAAGGGAATTGGCGCGTTCCTGATGGCCGGAAGCGAGATGGAGCGCATCCGCTAGCCCAGTCTTCTTCTCTACTTGTCATCCTGAACGCTCGGGGTCCCCAGCGAACCTGTTCGCTGGGGTGATTAGTGAAGGACCTGCGTTTGCGGTTTTATTAGCTTGCAGACTAGCAGCTCCTGCAATGGATGGGCACCCGGCGTTGTGGTTATTTCAAATAGCGAGCCAAGCCTGACTAGCTTGCCGGGATAGCAGCCCGCAGTGCTGTTACGAGCTGCGGGATCTGCGCCACATCACCGCATCGCAAAGCAGACTCGATCTGCGACGCAATAGCCGATGCTTCGGGAAATCCATACATCCCAAGCGCCCCGGAGAGCTTGTGCGCGGCCTCGAGCATTGCTGTGTGGTCCGCATTGCCTGCCGCGAGCACGGCGACACGCTCTTCCACAATGGGCCGGTTCTTCTGCCACAGCGCGGCGATCAGAGCAGAGGTCTTTTCCTGGGCAGTCGACATCGATACCTACCAGCCAAGGGCCTCAGCCATCTGGTCGGCGAGGGTCATGGGATCAAAGGGTTTGAAGAGCACCGCGGTGACACCGAGGCCGGCAAAGCGGCGCTGGTCGACGCCCTGTACTTTGGCCGTAAGCAGGATGACTGGAATACCCGCTGTTTCAGGATTCTCCTGCATGGCCTTGAAAGTCGTAGGGCCGTCCATACCGGGCATCATCACGTCCATCAGGATGGCGTCGGGCTTCTCCTTCGCGGCGCGCTGGATGCCTTCCTGCCCGTTGGAGGCCGTAAGGATCTCCCATCCGGCGGTAGCTTCGAGGGCAAGCGAGGCGACCTCCCGGATATCGTCTTCATCGTCAATGATGAGGATGCGTGGCACTGGGGGAAAGAG
>JAEKKE010000270.1 GCA_019510535.1 Acidobacteriota bacterium | reverse complement strand
TACTACAGTCACACAGGAGGTGAACGTCACCTCAACAGCCACGGATGCAACCAGGTTCGAGCTGAAGCTACTGCCTCTGGCGGAGATTCATGCACAGCCCGCGGATCAGCCGATTGCTCCAGTGATTACTGCCGCCGTGCCCACGCCTGCAAAGAAGGGCTCCGATACCAAAGAGGATGCCGCTGCCGCGCCGCCACCTCCCGCGACACAGGCCATTGGCAACCGCCGCAACAACCGGCGCTCGCTCTACAACGGCGGTATCGGAATCATGAGTGTTGGCAGTTCCATCTTCGACGCGAAGCGGTACTCGCTCACAGGCCTTGATGTCCCTAAGCCTTCGTACTACCGCTTCACCGGCCTGGCCACACTCGGTGGGCCATTGCGTATTCCGCATCTGACCAACCGCAACAATGCACCTACGTTCTTTCTTGCGTACCAATGGACACGGAACAGCAATGCCAGCTCATCCTCAGCGCTGGTGCCGACACAAGTGCAACGCAATGGCGATCTCTCTTCGGTCTCCACACCCATCATCAATCCGACGACCGGACTTCCTTACGCCAACAATCAGGTTCCCGTCTCGCCGCAGGCGGCATCACTGCTGCAGTTTTATCCGTTGCCGAATCTCTCCGGAAGCTCGCGCTACAACTATCAGACAACACTTCTAAGCAGCTCGCACCAGGATGCCCTGCAAGCGCGCGTTGATAAGACAGTCAATCGAAAAAACCAGGTCTATGGAAACTTCAACTTCCAGTCGATTCGCAGCTCGTCGAACACAATCTTCCAGTTTACCGACCACCAGAAGAACTTCGGCCTTGCCGGAGGCGTGAACTGGTCGCATCGCATCAATGGCCGCTGGTCCTTCAACGTCGGCTATAAGTTTGCACGCCAGACGCAGCGCACCACTGCCTACTTTCAGGGCCGCACCAACGTCTCCGGCAATGCCGGCATCTCCGGCAATAACCAGGACCCGTTCAACTACGGCCCCCCAACGCTTTCCTTCGCCAGCGGTATCGTCGGCCTGACCGATGGGATTCCGGCATACAACCGCAACCAGACGCAGACCGTCACCGGTGCCATGCAGTGGAATCGCGGACGCCACAACATGACCTTCGGCGGCGAGTATCGGCGTCAGCAGTTCAACTACTTCACGCAGGAGAATCCGCGCGGCTCATTCAGCTTTACCGGCACGGCTACCGGCAACGATCTTGCGGGCTTCCTGATCGGCGTGCCCGATACCAGCACCCTTGCTACCGGCAACCCCGACAAGTACTTCCGCCAGAACGTCATCAGGGCCTATGCCGACGACGACTTCCGCATGACACCGACTTTCACTGTCAAGGCCGGCATCAGCTGGGAGTACGGAGCGCCCATCACCGAGCTGAAAGATCGTATGGTGAATCTCGATATCTTGCCGGACTTCTCGGCTGTCTCGCAGGTGCTGGCCTCTTCCCCAACTGGCAGCCTGACCGGACAACACTATCCCGACTCGCTCATCCGTCCATTCCGCAAGGCCTTCCAGCCGCGTGTCGGCGTCGCATGGCGGCCGATTCCTGCGTCCTCTGTTGTCGTACGGGCAGGCTATGGCATTTACTTCGATAGCTCTGTCTATCAGACCACCGCGCTGAAACTTGCCCAGCAGGCGCCGCTCTCGCGTTCCTTGTCCGTACAACGTTCGAGCACTTGCCCCATCACCCTGGCCAACGGTTTTCAGAACTGCGCTGGCATCACCTCCAATACCTTCGCCGTCGATCCGAGATTCCGTGCGGGCTATGTACAGGATTGGCAGCTCGCCATTCAACGTGATCTTCCGTTCTCGCTGCAGTTGACCGCCACCTACAACGGCCTGAAAGGCACGCATGCGGCCCAGCAGATCCTGCCAAACACTTATGCCTATGGCGGCACGGACCTGTGCCCTTCGTGCCCGAACGGCTTCACCTATCTGACCTCGGGCGGTAACTCCACGCGTCACGCGGGACAGGTACAACTTCGCCGCCGCCTGCATAACGGATTTACCGCATCGCTGGACTACACCTACGCCAACGCTATCGACAATGCATCCTTCCTCGGCGGACAAAACGCATCGTCCGGCACAGGTGCCACCTCGCAGAATCCCTTTGCCGTACCCGCTCCCACCACCAAGAACGACACGACGGTTGCGCAGAACTGGCGTGACCTGCGGGCAGAACGCGGACGCTCAGCCTTCAATCAGCGTCACACGCTCTCGCTGACGGCCCAGTACACCACCGGCATGGGCGTTGGTGGTGGCACGCTGATGAGCGGGAAGGCGGGCACCTTGTTCAAGGAGTGGACGGTGCTTAGCCAGATCATGCTCAATAGCGGAGAACCGCAGACACCGATCTATCCCGTAGCGACACCCGGCACCGGGGTTAGTAATAACCTGCGCGCGCAACTGACAGGTGCAGATGTCTACGCCGCGCCTGCAGGGCTGCATCTGAATCCCGCAGCATTTACCGCACCCGCCGCCGGCACCTTCGGCAACGCAGGCCGCAACTCCATTACCGGCCCTGGTCAGTTTCGCCTGAATGCATCACTCGCACGCACCTTCCGCCTGAAGAGCGACATGAACCTGGATATCCGTGCTGATGTAACCAATGCACTGAATCACGTCGCCTTTACCCGCTGGAACACAACGCTCACCTCCACCCAGTTTGGCCTCCCCGCCACCTGGAACGACACGCGTTCCGTGCAATTCGTCTCGAGGCTTCGTTTCTAATGCGCAAACTTCTGCCACTGCTGCTCGCAACGACGCT
This sequence comes from Acidobacteriota bacterium, assembly GCA_019510535.1. GTDB lineage: Bacteria > Acidobacteriota > Terriglobia > Terriglobales > Acidobacteriaceae > Terriglobus. The sequence continues at coordinate 3,260 of JAEKKE010000270.1, read as the reverse complement.
CACCGCCCAACAGACCGGCACCAACAAGCCGCAGGGTGATGGGCAAGACCAGGTCTTCACCATGAAAGTGACGTCGAACCTTGTCGTCGAGACCGTGACCGTCAAAGACAAGAAGGGCAACACCATCCCTGGCCTGACGGCGAAGGACTTCACCATTACGGAGAACGGTACAGAGCAGAACATCAAGCTCTTCGAGTTCCAAAAGCTCTCTGCCCCATCCGCTGCCGTACCGTTGGAACCGGCAAAGAACGACGAGAAGATAAAGATCTACGATAAGCTCAGCCGCACGCAGATCGCCGGCGAGTCCGCGGCAACGCCGAAGTATCGCGATCATCGCCTGCTGGCGATGTACTTCGATATGACATCGATGTCTCCACCGGATCAGTTGCGAGCCCTGCAGGCTGCAGAAAAATTCATTCGCACACAGATGCTTCCGGAGGATCTCGTAGCGCTTCTGCGCTACGGCGGCGGCTCCGTGGATGTGCTGCAGGACTTCTCCGCTGACCGCAACCGTCTGCTCTCCATCCTGAGCACGATGATTGTCGGCGAAGGCCAGGGCATGGCAGGCGATAACTCCGGCGACGACACCTCCGACCCCGGAGCAGCCTTTGGACAGGATGACGCCGAGTTCAACATCTTCAATACCGATCGCCAGCTCGCTGCGCTGCAAACAGCCGCCGAGATGCTGGGACGGTTGAGTGAGAAGAAGTCGCTGCTCTACTTCGGTTCGGGCTTGAGCCTGAATGGCCTCAACAACCAGGCACAGATGCATGCCACCACCAATGCAGCCATCCGCGCAGGCGTCTCCTTCTGGCCGATCGATGCCCGCGGCCTGGTAGCCACTCCGCCGATGGGCGATGCCACACAGAGCTCGCCCGGCGGACTGGCCATGTACACCGGTGCATCGGCCACCTCGGTCACCAATATGCGCGCCCAGTCGCAGGACACTCTCTACGCGCTGGCCTCCGACACCGGTGGGAAAGCGCTGCTGGATAACAACGACCTCACCCGCGGCATTCGCAATGCGCAGGAGGCCATGTCCAGCTACTATCTTCTCGGCTACTACACAACCAACGGAGAGAAGGACGGTAAGTTCCGCCGCATCAAGATCACACTCAACAACGGGCAGGAAGCGACCCTCGAGTATCGCCAGGGTTACTACGCCGGCAAGGACTACTCCAAGTTCAATACTGCGGACAAAGAGCGCCAGCTTGAAGATGCGCTCATGCAACCCGACCCCGTCACGGACCTCACTATCGCGCTGGAAGTGAACTACTTCCAACTCAATCGTGCGGAGTACTTCGTGCCTATTGCCGTAAAAATCCCGGGACGTGAGCTGGCGCTCGCCAAGAAGCGCGGCTCGCAGCATACGCTGATCGACTTCATCGGCGAGGTAAAGGACAGCTACGGATCCACCGTGCAGAACCTGCGGGACTCTGTCGACATCAAGCTCTCGGATTCAACCGCCCAGGAGCTGGCTCGTCGCCCGATCCAATACGACGCCGGTTTCACGCTGCTGCCCGGCAAGTACTTGATCAAGTTCCTCGCCCGCGACAATGAGACCGGCCGCATTGGAACCTACCAGGCCAACTTCACCGTCCCCAATCTCAACAAGCAGGTTGAGCGCCTTGCGATAAGCTCCGTGGTTCTGAGCAGCCAGCGTGTGGCAGCCTCACAGGCGCTGTTCAATGTAGAAAAGCAGAAGCAACAGGCGAAGAACGATGCGGTCAATCCGCTGATGCTGGGCGGAGAGAAGCTGGTCCCTTCGGTCACACGCGTCTTTCACCATGCGCGGCCGGCTACCATCTTTCTGCAGGCTTACCAGCAGGGCACTACTCCACCTGAGCCCCTGCTGGCGTATGCCACCTTCTTCCGTACTCACGATGGGAAGCAGGAGGTTGCCATGCAGACACCGACGGTCATTGCATCGAACGCCGGCAACACACAACTGCACATTACCCCAATCGCCATGACGATTCCGCTGGACCAGCTTGAACCCGGCGAGTACCAGTGCCAGATAACCGTCCTGGGCGCAACCGACCAGAAGAGCTTCTTCTGGTCGGCCAAGGTTGAAGTGCAGTAACTGAAACTAATCGAAATCGATACTCCCGTATGGAAACCGATACTCTCGATATCCCATTCTTCGCAAAGAAGCCGCGAAGAATGGGGCAACGAATGCAGGGACTACTTAGAACGTCAGCTTGAGCGCGGCCTGAATGTTGCGTGGAAGGTTTGCCTGCGTGGTGATGGCGCCGAACGTCGCGGACCCAAACTGAGTGTTCGGCACGCCGAACTGCACCTTGTTGAGGAAGTTGAAGGCCTCGAGACGGAACTGCAATCCGAGACGCTCGTGAATGGCGAAGTCCTTCAGCAGAGACAGGTCATCCTGGAAGCCAACCGGGCTGCGCATCCGGCCAGAGAAGCGAGGCGTATCCCCAAGTTCGAAGGCGGTTGCTTTGCGGAAGGCGTTGGGATTGAGATAGCCCTGTGTCTGGCCGTTACCGCCGAGGCGTTGATGAACGTCACCCGAGGTAAGAGGTTCGACCCCAGAGACAAAGAAGGGACGCCCGCCGGAGTAGGCCTGACCGCCGGTCTGCGTAATGCCGAGCGTGTAACCCGACTGAATGGAAACAATGCCGTTGAGCTTCCATCCGCCGATGACCTGGTTCATCCATCCACTCACGTTGCTTCCAAATGACTGGCCACGGCCGAAAGGCAGCGTGTAGTTGGCGTTCGCAACGATGCGATGAGGAATGTCCGTCGAGAGCACAGACCACTCCTTATCCTGAATGTGATAGCTGTTCTGAATGCCGGGGCTTCCGTTGAAGTAGTTAGCGTTGAGAAAGGCGGTCAGCGAAGGCGTGCCATTGCCCATCAACTTAGAAAAGGTGTAACTGACGGTTGCCGAAAGATTCTTCGAACGCTGGATGGTTATGAAGGCCTGCGCCGCGTTGAAGATGGAGGCCCCGATCCCCATCTGGGCTACGGTGATGGAACCGTTCGACATACCTGTGTTCGGCGTGTACTGCGGATACAGCGAGAGCAACTGCACCCGCTGCACGGTCGTCGGCGTGGCCAGCGGACCTGCGAGTGAATTTCCGTAGAATGGATTCGCCACCGGGGTGTTGAGATAGTCGATTTGAGACTGGCTTCCGGGCGCACCCCAGTACTGATCGCGAAGGTCGTTCGGACGATAGTTGATGGGCAGGTGCACGCCGTGGGTGCCAACATAGTTGAAGTGCACAACGATGCCGTTAGCG
>JAEKKE010000077.1 GCA_019510535.1 Acidobacteriota bacterium | reverse complement strand
AGAACCAGAGCGAGCAGATGGAGCTTCCGGCGGTTGCACAGTAGGCCACGTTTTGCATCGTGACGCATCCTATACGTATCCTGCGGGATACAAGGAGATTCACTATGCGTCTTGCATCCGTTGCTGCGGCCGCCCTTCTGGCTGCCGTTCCCGTTTTTGCTGCCGCACCCAAGCCCGTCAAGGTTATGTTGAAGGACGCGAACGGCAAGGACGCCGGTTACGTCACCTTCTCTCCGGCTAAGAGCGGAGTGAAGGTCATGGTCATGCTTGCGAACCTGCCCGCCGGTGAGCATGCCGTGCATGTGCACGCCGGTGCGACCTGTGAGGCTCCGAGCTTCCAGTCCGCGGGCGGTCATTTCAACCCCGAAAACAAGCACCACGGTTTCAAGAACCCCGAAGGACATCACGATGGCGACTTCCCAGAGTCGGTGACGATGACCGGGGGCATGGGCCACAAGACCTTCGACGCGGACTACCTGTCACTGGATCCGTCGGCGCCGAACTCCATCTACGGTCACACGGTGGTCGTGCATGAGAAGGCTGACGACCAGATGACCGACCCGGCTGGAAACGCCGGTAGCCGGCTGGCCTGCGGTGTGATCGAAAAACCCGCAATGTAGAAGGGCAGTAACGGGTAAATAAGAATGGGGGCTGGAGACGTAGTGTCTCCAGCCCCCGTTCTTTGGGGGCATTTTTTGTCATCCCGAAGGGATCTGCTTTTCGTTTGTCTGAATTTGAAAGCAGATTTCTCCGCTCCCTACGGTCGCTACGAAATGACAAACAAAAAGGTTATCGTGGCGTCGTTGGAGGCGGCGTAGGCCTGCGTACGGCGCCTTCCGGTAACGGCTTGCCCTCGGCCAGCAGCTTCATGTTTTCGAGCATCTGGGTAAACCGGGTGCGGCGGTTTTCAATGTCCTTCTGCTTTGCGGCATCGTCCGGCAGTGCGGAGTTGTCATAGAGCAGGGTGTAGTGCAGGCGGGTGGTGGTAGCCGTCAGGGGCTCGGCTTCCAGGTCGCCGTGGTACATGTTGTAGCTGCTGCCAACCCGTTTGGGCTGAGTGTAGATGTAACTGTACTTCGTCTTACCCACCAGCACTTCGTTGCCGATAGAGCGGATGGTGCCCAGCTCACCGTCTTTGCCCGCAGTACTTGCCGATGCGGGCCCAGACTTTATCTGCCGGAGCGTTGACGTCGACGCTCATGGGGACGGTGACGTAGTGTGGCTCAGGCACCAGCCATGGCGCGGTGGAGAGCACCGGGGGAGGAGCGGTCGGTTTTTCAACTTTGCCGCCCTCGGACAGCGTCTTCATCGTCTTCAGGAAGCCGGTAAAGCGCATCTTCCTGGTGGCAATCTCGATATTACGAGCGGCATCGTCTGTAAGCATGGAGTTGTCGTAGAGGAAGCTGTACTCCAGCCGGGATGTCTTTGCCGTCACCGGAACCACCTCCAGGGTGGCGTGGTAGAGGTGGTTTTGCCGACCATCACCTCGTTCTGGATCGACCGAACGGAGCCGATCTCATTCCCTGGTCCCTGGAGGATGGTGCACGGAAATCCCCACTCGCCGATGTCGCAGTATTTGCCCACCCGAGCCCAGACCGTGTCGGCTGACGCGTTGACATCCTGGATCAGAACGAACGAGACGTAGTGCGGGTTGGGGCTTTCCAGCGGCGGGGGAGCCGGTCGTGCGGCTGGGGCGGCCGCCGGCGCCTGAGCAAAGGCGATGGCCGAGCAGGCCAGCAGAGCACAGGCAGACAGGGAGAGATGGACCTTAGACATGGGTCTCCTTGAAACGGTAGATGAAACGGTGGAAATGAGTGGGTTTCTGCTGCAGGAGCATCAGACTCCGGCGAACCGACCGCTGTCAACGCGCGTCCCTCTTTTGGGTCAGATTTTCCGGAACGTACCCGGGAACCGCGCAGTTACGTTTTTCGTATAGAAACATATGGGCGTTTTACACATGGCGATTCCCGCGCACGGCTTGCCGGTCATACCGGTAAAGCGGGCCATGCTGCTGGGACCGGATCCTCGAAAGGGCCAGGTTCCCCCCTCTTCGCCTGTGCCGCAAGTTACACTCGATCAGACACATAAGCAGGCTGAGGAACGAATTGTGGAGCGCACGCCCGAGCAGGAGGCGATGGAGAAGCTGGTTCGCCAGTGTATGGCGGGGGACTCCCACGCCTGGCAGCAGCTCGTTGCTTCGCAACACCGGCGGATTTACGCCATCTGCTACCGCTTTACGGGATCACCTACAGACGCCGAAGATCTAACGCAGGATGTTTTTCTGAAGCTGTACCGGAACCTGGACAGCTTCGACGCCTTCAAGGGCAGCTTCCAGACCTGGATCACGACGCTGGCGCGCAATCTGCTGGTGGATCACTTCCGCCGCACGCGCATGGACCGGGTCTCGGATTCGATGGACGCAAGTTTTGACGGGGAAGACGACGGACCGACCTTCGCCGACCGGCTGGCCGATACACGCAAGACCCAGCATGAGCATGTCGCCGGCCTGGAGCTGAAGACCCGTATCCAGACGGCGCTGAAACAGCTGTCGCCAGAGTTGCGCGAAGCAGTTATTCTGCGCGATCTGGAAGACATGGATTACAAAGAGATTGCGGCAGTACTCAAGGTGCCCGAGGGCACCGTCAAAAGCCGCATCAACCGCGGACGCGGTGAGTTGGCAAGAATCCTAGGAAAGACCGAAAGGCAGGTGGTGTAAGTGGCGGAGATGAACCAATTCGGAGCGCAGAACCCGGGAAGCCGTGCCGGAGGGATGAGTTGCGCCGAGTGTGAGGCTATGCTGACGGACGCGATCGACGGCCTGCTTACACCAGAGCAGCGGGCTCGGTTCGATCTTCATCTGCTGGGTTGCGAAGACTGTGCGATGGCGTACGAAGACGCCCAGCGAGGTGCAGCCTGGCTGGAGATGCTCAAAAGCGATCGTCCGCAGCCAACGGCGGACCTGATGGCCCGCATCCTGGCTCAGACCTCTGGCGCGCAAATGGCTCAGCCGGCCTACGTGGCCGCGGTGGAGCCGGCGATGGCGCCTCCGATCGCGGCGCGGTGGTCGACCCGCGTACGGGCCTGGTTCAATCTGAAGAACCTTGGGCAGTCGCTTCTGCAGCCGAGGCTGGCAATGACGGCGGCGATGGCTTTCTTCTCGATTGCTCTCACGATGAACCTGGTTGGTATCCGAATTACGGATATCAAGGCAAGCGATCTGAAGCCCAGCAGCCTGAAGCGGACCCTCTACCAGACCAACGCGCGCGTGGTGCGCTATTACGACAACCTGCGGGTCGTCTATGAGTTGGAGTCGCGCTTAGGTGAGTTGCGGCGTAACGACGATACACCGGCGGGTAACAACAATAACCAGAACAACGCTCAGCCGAAGAATCAGCAGCAGAATCAGCAACAGAATCAGCAGCAGCAGAAGAACGAAGAGAAGCGGCCGCGTAACGGATCGAGTCGGAAGGAAAATATCCGTCCGAGTTATGTGTTGACGGCCCAGGTCGAGCTCAACCTGATTGAGCCGAACCAGCTTAATCCAAAAGTTTTGCAGTATCACTCCCATGGTGTAGTAGCCAACGCCGTCCGCGCGGGCGGTAAAACGGAAAGAGGCACGGTATGATGTGCGCCAACCATAATGATCGTGAAAACGTGGCGTTTTGCCAGAACTGCGGCAAACCGCTCTGCCAGGAGTGCACACGTACCGTCGGCTCGGCTGTCTTCTGTGAGCCCTGCCTGGCGGCCAAGCTGAGCGGCGCTGTTCCCCCGCCACCTGTGGGTGCGGGCTGGCAGCCAGTCTCAGGCGGCACGGCCTATACCGCCGTTCCGCCGGTTTCCAGCGGGCCGAATCCCGGTCTTGCGGGTCTGCTGGGTGTGATTCCAGGCGTTGGCGCCATGTACAACGGTCAGTTTGCCAAGGGCATCGTCCACCTCGCCATCTTTGCCGTTCTCGCCTCGATGAGTGACCATGTCAGCGGTTTCTTCGGGATCTTTGTCGCGGGTTGGATCTTCTACATGGTCTTCGATGCCTACCAGACAGCGAAGGCCCGCCGTGAGGGCACACCGCTGCCCGATCCCTTCGGCTTGAACGATGTCGGCGAGAAATTCGGTTTTGGAAAGACCTGGCCTGCGAATCATGCCACCGGACCGGTCGACCCCGTTCCGCCGCCATCTCCGGAACCTGTAGCGCCACCGCCGCCTCCCTCCGGCTGGAGCAGCTCTCCCTTCACACCGCCCGCTGGGAGCTACAGCGTGCCTCCGATACCTCCTGTGTTTCCCGCCGCTCCTGCGTATGACCCGAACTGGCAGCCTCCCCCGGTCAATCGTTTCCCCACCGGCGCGATCTGGCTGATCGGCCTGGGTGTCATCTTCCTGATCGGCAGCTCAGGGATTCTGGGCGAGATGAGCATGAACTATTTCTGGCCATTCCTCATCATCGGATTCGGTGTGTGGATCTTCCTCCGCAAGATGACGGAGAGCGGCCTGACCCTGGGTGACGACGGCAGCCTGGGATATCGCCTGCGGGTGCTGCGTGCGCTCCGCGGCTCAGTATGGATCATTCTGGTGGGCGTGCTCTTCTTCCTGAACCAGGTGCACGTGCTGACCTGGGGACATAGCTGGCCGATCTTCCTCATCGTCGTCGGTCTGCTGGCGATTGCCGAACGTGCCGCCTACTCTGATGCTGCGGCGGCGCAATACTACACGCAGCCTGCTGCCCCGGGTACGTCAGCAGCGGCTCCGGCTGGGACCCCCATTGTGCCTTCTTCTGGTACGGACTCTGTGGATCACGAAGGAGAGGCCAGGTAAGAACAATGGCTACGATTCCTCCAATCGATCCTCGTTTTCAACGTGAGCAGTGGCGTCAGCAGCAGCGTATTGCCCGCGATCAGGCAAAGGCGCAGCGTGATGCATGGCGGGCCCAGGCCCGGTTGCAGCGTGAACAGATGCGCTGGCAGATGCGGCAGTATCGCCGGGGCTCCATCGTTGGCCCGCTGCTTCTGGTGGCCATCGGCATTGTTTTTCTACTGATCCAGACGGGACGCATTGCCGCGAATCAGTTCTGGAACTGGTACGGACATTTCTGGCCGCTGGTGCTGATTGCAATCGGCGTGCTGATGTTGGCCGAGTGGGCTGTGGATCGCTACTTACGGGCCGGTGATGCTCCGCCGGTGCGGCGCAGTGTAGGCGGCGTGGTCTTTCTGGTGATCCTTCTGGCGTTTGTCAGTCTCGCCTATACGGACTCGCGCCGCGTCAACGGATGGGTTGCCCGCAGCTTCCATGTCAGTAGTGATAACTGGGACGAGTTTACGGGTGACAAGCATGAGAGCGATTTGACGCCGGTTGAGCAGGCATTCCCCGAGGGTGGAACGCTTACCGTGGACAATCCGCGGGGCGACCTGACCATTGCCGGCACCAGCGACGACGGCAAGCTGCACATTACCGGTCATAAAGAGGTTTACTCCGACAGCGACTCGGAGGCTGAGCGCAAGGCGAAGGCGATCGATCCCAATATTTCCGCCAGCGGCAACAGCGTGGTGGTGAATATCGCGGCAGAGAAGGGATGCAAGCTCGACCTCGATATTACGGTTCCGGCCACGGCCCTTGTGACCGCAACCGCGAATCATGGTGAGCTCCATGTCCGCAATCTGAAGGCTCCGGTGAATCTGACGGCCAATCATGGCAACGTCGATATCTCGGCCATTACCGGAACCTCGAACGTGCATATCAACAACAACGATTCGTCGCTGAATGCACACTCTCTGACGGGTTCGCTCAATATTGAAGGCAAGATCGACGAGCTCAGCATCTCCGATGTGAATGGGCCGGTGCAGATGAATGGAGACTTCTTCGGTGCGGGGCGCATCGAGCGTGTCCAGGGGCCGTTCCAACTGCGCACCAGCCGCACGGAGTTTCGCTTCGTCCGCCTGGACGGTCATGTCGATATCGACCCCGACCACGACATGACGGTGGAAGATGTGTTGGGTCCCGTCGTTCTGAATACGCGCAGCCGTGACATCGTCATGAACCGCGTTGCCGGTGACGTAACGGTAACCAACAAGAATGGCACGGTCGAGATCGGTGTTGCGCAACCCGTTGGCAATGTTACGGTGACCAATCGCAGCGGCGATGTGAAGCTTACGGTGCCGGAGAAGGCTGGCTACACGATCTCCGCGGAGACGAAGAACGGGTCGACCGATACTGACCTTCCGCTGGACCGGAACTCGAGCGGCGATCGCCACATGCTCTCAGGCTCTATCAATGGGGGTGGCAAGCAGATCCGCATCCTCAACTCTGAGAGCGATATCTCCATCAATCGCAATACACTGCCGCCAATTCCGGCTACACCGCCGGCTCCGCCGAAGATCACGATGGAAAAGCCCGGAGCGCCGCCTGCACCTCCGGCTCCTCCCGCGGGGATAGATATCAGAGACGCGAACGGCACCCGTGTCATCATTAATCAAAACGGTGTGATTGTTCGCGATGGCAGTAAGTCGGCCTCGAAGCAGAAGCATAAAGACAAGAACAAAGACACTGACACCGATTTTTAGAGCATTTTCCCTGTTGGTGGGTATCCCGAAAGAGGAGTGCAGCGGCGTTTTCATTACGGAAAACGCCCATAGATGCGGAAGCCCTACACTATACCTACAGGGAAAATACTCCAAGGAAACGAGTCCGGGTCGATGCGATTCGAATTAGTCGTCTGCCGTAGTTTTCTCGGGGCTGCCATCCTTGCAGCCCCGTTGGCATCTCCAGCGCAGAGCGCCATCCATCGCCTGGATGGTACGACGCTCACCACAACGCAGGCGGAGACGATGGTGCGTACGACGCTTGCCACAGGGAATATTCCCGGCGCACAGATCGCCATTCTCAACCATGGCAGGCCCGTATGGGTGGAGAGCTTCGGCCTAAGAAACGTGGCACAGAAGCAGGCCATGGACAACGATACGGTGATGTGGGCGGCCTCCATCACCAAGAGTGTCTTTGCGACCTTCGTCATGCAGATGGTGCAGGCGCATGAGATCGATCTGGATACGCCCATCGCCACCTATCTTCCGAAGCCGCTACCGGAGTATGAGAAGTACAAAGATCTTGCGGACGATCCCCGCTGGCAAAAGATCACGCCGCGGCATCTGTTATCGCATACGGCAGGGTTTGCTAACTTTACCGCGCTGGAACCGGATCATAAACTGCATATCCACCACAACCCGGGGACGCGCTTTGCCTATTCGGGTGAAGGGTTGAACCTGTTGCAGTTCACCATCGAGCAAAAAACGGGCCGCAGCCTGCGCGAGCTAATGGAGGAGCGCCTGTTTATCCCGCTCGGCATGACACGCACCGGTATGAGCTGGAAGGATAGCTTTGCTCCGGATGTGGCTGATGGATACACCCCTGACAGTAAGCTCGTCGCGCATGCGCATCGCAACAATCCGCGTGCCGCGGGCTCGATGGATACCAACATCAATGACCTGGTGAAGTTCACCCAGGCGCTTCTGGCCGGCAAGCTACTCAGCGGACCAATGCAGGCACAGATGCTTTCCCCGCAGGTCCAGATCCATACGGCGCATCAGTTCCCAACACTTGCAGAGGACACCTCGGAAGAGCCGATGCAGGTAGGTCTGGCATATGGCCTGGGATGGGGCTTGCTGACGAATACGAAGTATGGCCGGGCCTTCTTCAAAGAGGGTCACGGTGACGGCGCGCAGAACTACGTGATCTGCTTCGAGAAAACGGAAGACTGCATGATCATGCTGACCAACAGCGAAAACGGCGAGTTTGCCTTCAAGCCATTGCTGGAGAAGTTGCTGGGCGATACGGTGACGCCGTGGGAGTGGGAAGGCTACACGCCAGAACGAATCCGCATGCAACAGATGAATGAGCATCCGGAGCTTGCTCCGCCTCCTCCTCCGAAGCCGCAGAAGAAGAGCTGGGTGCGTAAGGAAGCGGAGAAGCTGGAGAAACTGAAGAAGCACCCACGGCAATAAGGGTTCAACGTGGGACGAATCGTTTATTCAGCCTGCCGCATGTCAGGCCAGCTTGTTGAAGAGCTTCAGACGTGATGCCGCCACCTCTTTGATGGCATCGATCGCTGCCGGAAGAATCTTGTAGGGAACGACCTCCTGCGGATGTTTTGTCAGGCTCGCGTCGAGCCCCTGCCGCCAGGCGATACGCAGCTCCGTATTGATGTGGATGATGTTGATTCCGGCGTCGATGGCTTTGCGCATGTCGTCATCATCGGTTCCGGAGGCTCCGTGCAAGGTGAGCAGGGCTCCGGTCGCACTTTTGATCTTTGCGATGCGGGCGAGGTCCAGACGCTTTTTGGTTTTGCCCTGCACCATGCTTTTGACCATGCCGTGCATATTGCCTACAGCTGGCGACAGGATGTCGATGTTGCTTGCAGCGAAATAGCGTTTCGCCTCTTCCGGATCGGTAAGGCCTTTCGATAGATCAGGAACGTCATCATGAATCTCAGAGCCGGTGCCGATATCACCGATCTCTCCTTCGATCAGGATGGAGGGGTTGATCGCTTTCAGCGCCTCGACGGCCGCTTTGGTCTGCCGGGCATTCTCATCGAGAGGCAATGCGGAGAGATCGAAAACGATGGCGTCATACCCGGCCTTTGCAGCTTCGACAGCGCTCGCAAGGGTATGCGTATGATCGGCGTTGAGAAAGATGGGGAAGTCAAACTCTTCGCGCAGGCTGCGGACCAGAGCGGCAAGTTGGCGAGCACCGAGGAATTTTCGCTCGCCTTCGGAAGCGCCCACAATGACGGGAACCTTCAATTCATAGGCAGCAGCGAAGACCGCCTTCAAGAGGGAGAAGTCAGCGATATTGAAGTGGCCGACTGCTACTCCATTTTGCGACGCCTGGGTTAAGACATCTCGTAAGTTGGGCATCGATACTCACCTCCAGTGCAATGTTCGTGTTTGAGAGGGTGAAGTGTTCCGCGATCCAGTGACAGCGCGGCGCATCGGGGACGCTCTCTTTATGAGGCGTAAAACGGCATCTGAACTCATGGATGCTCGATCAGGCGGCAGGAGTCATCTGGATACTTTGATTTGCATCAGAAATTGACGAAGCCGATTTCTGCAGCATCCGGATCTTTGCGTCTGCGATACAGTCAAAGCTTGGCAAACCTTCCTGCGGCAACGGAAACTGCACCCCATCTCCCCGATATCCTGGCGGAGAATCTTGATACTGTGTTCTGCGGCATCAATCCTGCTCTGAGTGCCGCTCTCGCTGGTCATCACTTCTCCAATCCCAGCAACCGCTTCTGGCGGACGCTTCATCTCGCAGGCTTCACGCCACATCTCATCCCTGCGACGCAGGACCGCGCTCTGCTGCAATACGGTTATGGCATCACCGCCGCGGTAGCCCGTCCCACCGTTAGCGCCGGTGACCTGTCGCCGCGCGAATTGCGAGCCGCCGGCGCGGAGCTGGAGCGGAAACTTTTGTGCTACCGTCCACGAGTGATCGCATTCCTTGGAAAACCTGCCATCAGCGCCATCGTTCGTAAGCCCACGGTTGCATGGGCACGGCAGTCATTCAGCTTTGCCGGCTCCACGGTGTGGGTGTTACCCAATCCCAGCGGCCTGAACCGGGCGTTTTCGCTAAACGCACTTGTCTCCGCCTATCGCGAACTTCGTGAGGCCCTCTAGAGCATTCATACTCGACGAGCTGTTCTGTCATTCCGATAGAGCATTTCTCCTCTAGGTGTAGTGTAGGGATTCCGTATCGATGGGCGTTTTCCGCAATGAAAACGCCGCTGTACTCCCCTTCCGGGCTACCCAGCAACAGGAGAAATGCTCTAGAGCATCTCTCCTGTAGATGCGGTGTAGGGATTCCCAAACCGGTTGCTAGTTGGTGTGAAACACAGAGGAGGAACGGCTTCTCTGCTAAGGGTGATCCATCATGCTGCTGCGTCCTTTTCGGCGTTCCAGACGTCTTCTCATCACGTGCAAAAGAAGGTCCATCGGCTCCCCGATCCCCGCGGGAAAAACTCGCGCGCCTTCGTCTGCCCAATCCGCACCGCCACCTCTGATTCAGGAGATTTCATGACGCACGTGTGTGCTATGCGCCGCGCCTTTCTCGTCGCCACGTTTCTTGTTTCCGCTGCCATGATGGCCGCTCAGCCGCCCCAGGGGCAAGGCCGCCGTCCGCAGATTCCGGATACCGGCGGACGTTCCGCCACCTACGATCCGTTGAAGACCTTTGCGCCTTATGCCATGCCGCAGCCGGTTACGAGCTATCGTGGCGCCGATGGCGCACCGACCCCGGCGTACTGGCAGAACTCGGCTGACTACGAGATGCACGCGACCATCGATCCGGGGACGAAGACGCTCTCGAATATCGAGACCATCACCTATACCAACAACAGCCCGGTGGCGCTCAATAGCCTATGGCTGCAGGTAGAGCAGAACACGTATCGTGCCGATGCCCGTTCGCGTGCTTTCTCCGGCGGTAGCCGGCAGCGGCCGGAGAGTATCAACACTGACGGCACCGTCTTCGAGTCGATGGAGCTGCTCTCTACGGCGAAGGGCGCCAAGGCGGTAAAGGCTGAGTATGCGATCAGCGACACCCGGGCACGGATCGATCTGCCTACACCGCTGCCGCATGGAAGCAGCATCAAGATCCTGATCAAGTACCACTACACAGTGCCGGGCATCTGGGGTGGACGCACCTCGGTTGACGATGTGAAGGACGGGCCGATCTACGACATCGCGCAGTGGTATCCACGGATGGCTGTCTATGACGACATCCATGGCTGGGACACGCAGCCCTTCCTCGGCAATGAGTTCTATACCGAGTTCGGCAATTATGACTTCTACGTCACCGTGCCCTCGAACTATCTGGTCGCCGGGACCGGTTATCTGGTGAACGGCGCGGAAGTGCTCACCAAGACGCAACAGGATCGCCTGAAGCAGGCTGCAACAAGCGACAAGACGATCTTCATCCGCACACAGGAAGAGGTGCACGATCCAGCCAGCCGGCCGAAGAAGGATGGCACGCTCACCTGGCACTATCACATGGACCACACCCGTGATGCTGTCTTCTCTGCATCGCCTTCGTTCATCTGGGATGCTGCGAAGATCAACCTTCCTGGCGGTAAGACCTCGCTGGCGGAGAGTTTTTATCCCGCAGAGGCCGCCGGTGACGATGGATGGGGCCGTTGCACCGAGTATCTGAAGGATGCCGTCGAGCACTTCTCGCAGGACTGGTACGTCTACCCATATCCAGCGGGTATCAACGTTGCCGGCTTCTCTTCCGGAATGGAGTATCCCGGCCTGGTCTTTGACGGTATCCGTTCCAAGAGCAAGGGCCTCTTCGTCGTTACCGCTCATGAGATCGGTCATACCTGGTTTCCGATGGTGGTGCAGTCCAACGAGCGCCGCGAGGCCTGGATGGATGAGGGCTTCAATACCTTCATCGATATCTACGAGTCTGACCAGTTCAACCATGGCGTCTGGGGTCCGAAGCGCGATGGCGAATATGCTCCCGGCGGCGGATATCCGGCAGACGAGATCGCCAAGGTCAATGCTGATCCGGAGGCTCCGCCCATCCTGATGCGCTCTGACGCCATCCGCGAGAAGTATCGCCATCCCATCACCTACTTCAAGTCGGCAGAGGGACTCTATCTGTTGCGCGAAGAGATCCTCGGCCATCAGGTCTTCGATCGCGCATTCCGCAAGTACATCAACGACTGGGCGTTCAAGCATCCCACGCCATCAGACTTCTTCCGCGAGATGGAGAGTGAGGGCGGTGAAGACCTCAGCTACTTCTGGCGGGGTTGGTATGAGAACAACTGGACGATGGATATGGCAGCGAAAGATCTGAAGTACAACGATCCGGCTGATCCTTCTAAAGGGGCCCATGTCACCATGGAGCAGAACGGACAGTTGGTTCTGCCCGTGTGGGTGCAGGTGAAGTACGACGACGGGACGGACCTGAAGATCAAGCTGCCGGCGGAGACGTGGATGCAGAAAGCGACGTACAACATGCCTCTGCCAACGACGAAGAAGATCGCCGAGGTCACGATCGATCCGGAACATCGGATTCCTGATGGAGACCGGGCGAATAATACGGCGAAGCCGTAGTCGTTGTTGTCTTCTAAAGACAAGGCCGCACATTCTGTGCGGCCTTTGTGCTTTGCAGGTGCCTCCTAAAGGCACTAACGGGGGGTACCGATGAGTCGGTCTAGCCCATGCACTGGGTGCCCCATGTCCGGGGTTCCCAACGAACTTGTTCGTTGGGGTGGTGTCCCTCGGGGACATGGGCCCGGTCTTTACTTTCCCAAGCAGGGAAACAATCTTTTTGGAGCTGTCGTTAGAGAGCTGGAAATACGGTCGCGCAAAGCGCGATACCCCACCCTTCGCGGTAAAACCGCGAAGAATGGGGCAACGAGAGCGTACAGCGTCCGAATTTGTCGACATAGCAGCAAGCGCCACAAGGGAGCCCAGTGAAGCTATAAATAAAGCATGGTTGGATCGCTCGTTGCGGAAACGAAGCCTTCAGGACTCGTGCTGAAGCGCCTTCAGCTCTCTTCTGAAGCGGAGTTCAGCGATCTGCTCAGCCTCTATGAGGAGGCGTTCCCAAGCTCCGAACGTAAACCGGTGGCGGTACTGCGTCGCATGCTTGCTGTGGAACAGTACTATTTTCTTCTAGCAACGGAGAATGAAGTAACAGTCGGATTCGCGATTGTGCGTGTACTTTCCGGCGGCACCGCGGCGCTGCTGGAGTACATGGCTGTTGCGCCGTCGCAACGTCGCCGGGGGATTGGTGGTCAGATTGTCCTTGCCGCCGCCCGGGCGGTTAACGCCCCACCGGTAACGCTTCTGCTTGAGGTGGAATCTGACAATGTCAAGAGCCCGGATCAGTCGTTGCGCACAAAGCGGAAACACTTCTATCGCGCCTTGGGAGCGCTCGAGCTGCGCAACCTTAGCTGGATCATGCCGCCTGTCATCGCGACACTGCCGCCGGCGATGGAGATGATGGTCCTCGCTCCAGCGGTCAGTACTATTCGGCGGGAAGAGTTACGGCAATGGCTGGTGAATATCTATGTCGATGTCTATGGACAGAGCGCGGACGATCCACGCATCGACGTTATGTTGAGAGAGCTTCCGGAAGAAGTAGAACTCATCTGAGCAAACAAAAAGGCGCCCAGTGCAATGGGCGCCTTTGTTGACGTGAGATCGGTTACTTCCTGTTCAGCTCATTCTCAATGGCTTGATCACTTCCGGCGAGTCCGGCTTGATTGCCGGCTCGAAGCGGTTCACCGGTGTCCCATTGCGTGCGATCAGGAACTTGGTGAAGTTCCATTTGATATCTCCACCGACAGCGGGATTTGCCGCCTTGTCTGTCAGATAGTGATAGAGCGGCGTCTGATCGGCGCCGACAACCGAAACCTTCGACATCATCGGGAAGGTTACGTGGTACTTGCGGTTGCAGAAGGTCTTGATCTCAGCCTCTGTACCGGACTCCTGGTTAGCGAAGTTGTTGGCTGGAACACCAACGACAACCAGTCCCTTGTCCTTGTACTTCTCGTAGATGGCTTCCAGTGCGGTGTACTGCGGCGTAAATCCGCATGCGCTTGCCACATTCACGACCAATAGAACCTTGCCCTTGTACTTCGCCAGCGAGGTCGGCTCCCCATCGATCGTCTTCAGACGGTAGTTGTAGACCTGCGTTGCTGTTCCGGCAAATGCCGCGATCGTAAAGCAGAGCAAGGACAGTATCAGTCGTTTCCGCACAGGCTTCTCCATTCTGGTGGCCAAAGGTGGCGTGTGCGGTCATTATAGATATCGCGCTGCGGGGAGATGTCACCGACTGATCTTCTAACGTTCTCCTTTGCGCAGGCGGTCCAGCTTTTGCTGAACGGCGTCTCCTTTTGCTCCCAGCTTCAAAGCCTGTTCGAAGGCGGCAATTGCACTTTTGCGATCCTTCTTCTGGAGATAGGCTTCCCCGAGGTTGTCGTAGGCATCCGCTGATTGCGGATTCTCGCGCACGATCTGAAGAAATACGGGTAAGGCGTGGCTGTATTTGTCGACCTTCAAAAGCTCGTATCCTAGCCAGTTCATGTCATAGACCACGTCGGCATCTTTGCCTTCGGCGCCATGACGAAAGCCGATGTAGGTTGCCATCATCTGGCTCGGAGTGTCATGGTTTGCCTGCTCCAGCATCTTCAGGACAACGGCTGTTATTCCCGAGGGGTGAACCTCCGGCGCCTGAAAGATTCCAGGATCGTTGAGCGTATTTGCTTCGATGGAGGTCCACTCCACGCTTCCAGGTTTTTCGTATAAACAGCGACGGTGTCGACGGCATCACCACGCGCGTGAATCGGAAGCTTAGCCCGCGTCATGCGAATGTCATAGGTCTGCGGATCGAAGTAGTAGAGCATGCCCGATCCGCAATCCGGCCTGTCAATCTGAATGGTTTCGACATCCATGCCAAGAACGTGCTGCGTTCCGAGGTAGGCGGCATGGAAGCCTCGTTCCTTGTAGTCGATGAAGAGATAGTCGAAGGCGGCTCCGCAGTGCAGGGCATGTTCGGCCTTATTGACGGTGCGCACCAGCCGTTGCTTCGGCCAGTTGAGCTCCCATCCGCGCAGGCCATCGAAGCCTTCGACGATTCTGCTCCACTGCCTGTGGCAGCCAGGAATCTCCGGTCTGCACCCTACGAGGCGTAATCCCGGACGCATGCGCACCATTACCGAGCTTGACGTCTTGGTCTGCACGTACTCCTGCTGATAGCTGCCTTCGTAATGAAACCCGCGATAGATAAGGCTGTGGAGAGCATGGATCTTCTCGATGCCACCCATGGCGGCGATCGCCTTTTGGATGACCTCATCCGCCTTCGTCGCCTGCGCCATAAGGCATGGCGTCATAAACAGGATCGCTCCCAGCAGCAGCAAACGTGGCATCGTCGTCTCTCCCGTGGCTCTTAGACAAGCGGCGGTTGAGCCGGTTAGGAGAGAAAAGTGGCGTATGGCGATAAACTGGAAGTTCCGCACGCGGAACCTGCATGTCTGCCGAAATCATCCTCCAGCAAACTCCAGACGCCGCCGCACTGCTCGACAGACGCGAGCAGCTTGCCGGTGTTCGCGTCAGGCTGGCCGAGTGCGAATCTGAGCTGGCGCAGCTCCGTGCCCAGCTCAAGGCCTTCGAAGGCCGCTATCTTCGCCAGGTTGGCATTCTTTACGCCGAGCTGGATGATCTGGAGGCGCGCATCGCTGAGCGCGAAGTTTCCCTGTATGACTCGGATGCAGCCCGCCAACGCGCCCAGGAGGCTCGCCAGCGAGCGCAGGAAACACACGATGCTGCATTCGGTGCGGCGCGCGAGGCGGAAGAGTTCGATCCGCCGCCCAATCTCAAGACCCTTTTTCGCGATGTCGCCAAACGTATCCATCCGGACTTCGCCCGCGATGATGCCGAGCAGCAACACTTCACCTTGCTGATGGCTCGTGCCAACCAGGCCTATCGCCGCGGCGATACCGAAACCCTGCAGCGCATGCTTGACGACCATCGCGAGATCAATGCAGCCATCGCCGGCGAAGACGCTGCATCAGAACTCCTTCGCATCAGCCGTCAGATCCAGCACGCGGAGCGCGATATCTCCGCCCTGGAAGCAGAACGGCACACGCTGCTCGCCAGTGAGATTGCTCAACTATTCCTCGACGCTGAGAATGCAGCCAGCGAGCATCGCGATCTACTGACGGAGCTGGCCACCAGCCTTCAGGAGCAGATCGCCGACGCCAAGTATCGCTTTGAGTTTGTCAACCGTCAGATCAATGCTTATGGAAGATAAGACCAAAGGCGGTTTGCAACACGTCCCCACCGGAGCTGCGCTGTCGCTGCATTCCACGCGCTCCGGCCTGATTGCCCGTGGCCGTCGTGATGCTGCCAGTGCAGCCGCGAATCCTCACTACCAGCAGGGCATCATTGCTTACAAGGCTGGCAACTTCACTGAAGCCGCAGTTGGTTTTCGCCTTGCCGCCGAACAGGGCCATGCTGAGTCACAGTATCTGCTCAGCACCATGTACGACGAAGGCCAGGGGCTTCCACAGGACAATGGAGAGGCGGCCGTGTGGGAACGTAAAGCTGCGGAGCAGGGTCATGCCTACGCACAGGCCAATCTCTCTTTTCGTTATTACTCCGCTGGAGACTTCGCGGAGGCCTTTGCATGGTGTCAGCGCGCGGCTTATAGCAATCTTGCCTGGGCACAATACAACCTCGGCCTGATGTATCAGAAAGGGGAGGGCGTTTCGCAAAGCAACGCTGAAGCTGCCCATTGGTATCGTCTGGCGGCCACACAGAACTTTCCGGAAGCCCAGGAGCGGCTGGCTGGCCTTTACTACTTTGGCCAGGGAGTTCCGCAGAGCTATTCGCAGGCGGCAACGTGGTATCGCAGGGCAGCCGATCAGGGCAACGCCGAGGCCCAGTTCCAGCTCGCGCATCTCTATGCCATCGGACAGGGTGTCGAGCATGACTACGTGCAGTCCCGCTATTGGACAAAAAAGGCTGCTGAGCAGGGACACGAAGTTGCAGTTCGCGAGCTCAAGCGCCGTGAATATCGCGATCCATAGAGCATTTTTCCTGTAGGTGTAGTGCAGGGCTCGTGCATCTATGGGCGTTTTCCGCAATGAAAACGCCGCTGCACGCTTTTCTCGGGATACCCAGCGACAGGAAAATGCTCTAGTAACATCTTTTTGCGTCGAGCTTTGATCCCAACATTTCCTCACGGCAACTTCCTTTAAGATCAGTCGAGGACTATGGCTGAATCGAAGTTTCCCGCGCTGGCTCTTTCCCTGTTGCAACACATCTCCAACGAACTGAATGTTCCGCTGCGCAGCCTTGTGGCTGTGATCGAACTGCTGGACGATGGCGGTACTGTTCCGTTTATCGCCCGCTACCGTAAGGAGGCCACTGGCAACCTCGATGAAGTACAGATCCGTTCGATCGAAGAGCGTGTGACCTACTTCCGTGAGCTGGTCTCCCGCCGGGAGACGATTCTGGCCTCCATTGCGGAGCAGGGCAAGCTCACTGACGATCTCAAGGCCCGTATCGAGGCCGCGATGGATAAGAGCGAGCTCGAGGACCTCTATCTCCCTTACCGCCCGAAGCGCCGTACCAAGGCAACCATTGCACGCGAGGCCGGGCTAGAGCCGCTGGCAGAGTATCTGTGGGCCCAGCAGCGTGGCGAGCAGGATCTCGTCACTCTCGCCGCCTCCTTCGTCGATGCAGAGAAAGGTGTTGCCGATGTGGAAGCTGCATTGGAAGGCGCTCGTCACATCGTTGCCGAACGCATTAGCGAAGACGCCGATCTGCGTAAGGAACTTCGTCAGGTCCTGTTCGATGAGGGCATCATCGTCTCGCGTAAGGTGATGGAGCTTGAAGGCGATGCTCCGAAGGATCCCCAGGAAAAGTTCAAGATGTACTACGAGTACCGCGAGCCGGTGAAGACGATTCCGTCGCACCGCATGCTGGCGGTCCGCCGCGGTGAAGAAGAGGGTGTGCTTTACTTCCTGATCGAAAGCGATCAGGAGCGCATTCTGGCTTTGTTGCGGGCACGCGTTCTGCGCGACCAGGGAGACTGGACGTCGCACGTGACCCTCGCGCTGGAAGATGCCTGGACGCGTCTGATGAAGTCATCGATCCAGAGCGAGATTCGCCTGGAGTTGAAGCGCCGTTCCGATAAGGAGGCAATCGAGGTCTTCCGCGAGAATCTGCATCATCTCCTGCTGGCCCCGCCGGCTGGTCCGCTTGCTGTGCTCGGTATCGATCCCGGCCTGCGCACCGGCTGCAAGCTTGCCGTCGTCGATGAGACTGGCAAGTTCCTGGCGCATGATGTGATGTATCCGCACACCGGAAAAGCCCAGGTGGAACAGGCCAAGCAGAAGGTCGCGGCTCTGCTGAAGGGACACAACGTGCGCGCCATCGCCATTGGCAATGGAACCGCATCGCGCGAGACCGATCAGTTTGTGCGTGAGTTCCTTCGCGAACATCACCTGAGCACTGTCTTCTCCGTTACGGTCAGTGAGAGCGGAGCCAGCGTTTACTCCGCATCGGACGTTGCGCGGCAGGAGTTTCCTGACCTCGATCTGACGGTGCGTGGAGCCATCTCGATTGCGCGCCGTCTACAGGACCCTCTCTCTGAGCTGGTGAAAGTTGATCCCAAGGCGATCGGCGTCGGTCAGTATCAACACGATGTCGACCAGAAGGCGCTGCAGGAGTCGCTGGAGCATACGATTGAGAGCTGCGTGAACCGCGTTGGCGTTGATCTGAACACAGCTTCATGGACCCTGCTGCGTTATGTCTCCGGAATCAGCGAGCGTACGGCACAGAGCATCGTGAGCCACCGCGACAACAACGGCAAAGTGTGAATCCTCTGGACTCGACTGCGGTGCACCCGGAGACCTATCGGGTCGTAGAGCAGATTGCTTCGGCGATCCGAACACCGATCGAGCATGTCATCAAGAATCCGCAGTTGCTGGAGAAAGTCGATCGCTCGCGTCTCGATGCGGGAGCATTCACACTGAACGACATCCTCGAAGAACTGCGCAAGCCCGGACGCGATCCGCGCGAGAAGTTTGTCGCCCCCAGCTTTGCTGAGGGTGTCAACGAGTTGAGCGATCTGCAAGAGGGCATGGTGCTGGAAGGTGTCGTCACCAATGTCACCAAGTTTGGCGCGTTTGTCGATGTTGGCGTGCACCAGGATGGCCTGGTTCACATCAGCGAGCTTTCGAATAAGTTCATCAAAGATCCTCATGAAGCCGTGAAGACCGGACAGATTGTGAAGGTCAAGGTGCTGGGAGCGGACGAGAAGACACGCCGTATCTCGCTCTCGATCAAGCAGCTTGAGGCTCCTGCCGGGCCGAAGGTTAAGAATGGAAGTGCAGCCCCCAGCGCAAACGGACCGAATCGGACATCCGGCGGAGCCAGACCTCCAGCAGGGAAGCCGCGCCCCGCTGCTCCTGCTCCACCGCAGACGATGGAAGAAAAGCTCGCCGCCCTCGGCGGCAAATGGAAGACAAGATAAAAAAATAGGCCCGGCGAAATTGCCGGGCCTTTTTATTGCGGAGAGAAACCTTGTCTTAGACGTTCAGCACGCCGCCGGAGACGATAAGCGTCTCACCGGTGACCCAGCGGGCGTCGTCGGAGGCAAAGAAGGTGACGGTCGGAGCGATGTCATCCGGTTGACCGATGCGGCCGAGCGGCGTCTTTGCAACCACGTCCTTCTCAAAGTCGGTGCCCAGGAAGTCTGCTGTTCCCTCGGTCGCTACCAGGCCAGGGTTTACTGCGTTCACGCGAATCTTCTTCGGTGCAAGCTCCTTGGCGAGGGAGAAGGTGATGGTGTCGACGGCGCCTTTGGTGCCCGCGTAGATAGTTCCATTCGGAACGCCCGTGCGGACGACTGAGCTGATATTCACGATGCTTCCACCCTCAGCGGGGAAGAGCGGCACGGCTGCCTGCGTCACCTGCAGCAGGCCCAGAACGTTGGTGCCGTACTGCTTCTGGAAGTCCTCCGCGGTGACCGCTTCAATCGGAGCAAAGCCGTAGATACCCGCATTGTTGACCAGCACATCGACGCGGCCGAACTGCTGTTTCACATCAGCGAAGAGCTTCGTCACGTCGTCCTTGTTCTCAACACGCCCGCCGATGGCAACGGCTTTCCCGCCGGCCTTGGTGATGTCATTGACGACCTTCTCCGCGCCCTCTCGGCTGCTGGCATAGTTCACCACTACCGTCGCGCCTTCTTTGGCGAGATCTTTCGCAATCGCCGCGCCAATGCCTTTGGAAGCTCCCGTCACCACTGCTACCTTGTTCGCCAGACGTCCCATGATCTTCTCCTTCAATCGTCCCGTCATCATTTCGACGTTTCGATAGTCGTCTAAATGGATGGCGGGTTTAGGGAGAACGATTCAACTCTTTTTTCCTCTGACGGGCTGCGGGCGGTATGCTCAGGAAAATTTCCTGATAGGAGTGCTCCATGCACATCGATCGCAGATCTGTGGTCGCCTCTGTATCTACTCTCGGTCTTGCACTGCTGGCACCGTTTACGAAGGCGGAGGCAGCCTTGCGTAAGAAGATCTTCAGCGCGAACCCGCCATCGACGCCGCCGGCGGTTTATTCGCCCGCGGTCGCGTATGGGAATCTGCTGTTTCTTGCTGGGAAGAGTTCACGTAGCGCCGCGCCGGGAGAGATTCACGCCGACGCGAAGTGGGTCTTCGACGAGTTGGAGAAGGAGCTAAAGAATGCTGGTTCGTCCATGGAGAAGGTTCTGAAAGTGAACGTAGCGCTCAGCGATATCAAGGATTACGCGGCCCTGAACGAGATCTTTGCCGCACGCTTTCCGAAGGAGCCGCCAGTACGGACGACCATCGTGGCTGCCAATCCGCGAGGAACAACAGTTGAGATCGATCTGGTTGCGTACATCTAGGCCGTCCGCCGCCTCACAGAACCATTCAACCATTCAACCCAAACAGAAGAGCCACCCGTCAGGGTGGCTCTTCTGTTCTTCAACTATCCAACCAAATTTACTTCTTGGCCTTTTCGAAACGCTTGTTGACCTCGTCCCAGTTGACGACGTTCCACCAGGCGGCCAGGTAATCCGGGCGCTTGTTCTGGTACTTGAGGTAGTAGGCGTGCTCCCATACGTCGTTGCCCAGGATCGGGAACAGACCGTCGGTCAGCGGTGAATCCTGGTTGGGTTTGGTGACGATCTCGAGCTTGCCGCCCTTGTACACCAGGAAGCCCCAGCCGGAGCCAAACTGCTTCGCGGTGGTCTCATTGAAGGTCTTCTTGAAGGTCTCAAAATCGCCGAAGTCCTTGGTGATCTGGTCGGCGATGGCGCCGGTCGGAGCTCCGCCGCCGTTCGGCTTCATGATCTCCCAGAACATGGTGTGGTTGACATGGCCGCCGCCATTGTTGCGGACCACCGTGCGGATGTCCTCCGGTACGCTGGCCAGACCGGCAATCAGATCTTCCGGCGACTTCGAACCCAGCTCCGGATGCTTCTCAATCGCGCCGTTCAGATTCGTCACGTAAGTCTGGTGGTGCTTGTCGTGGTGCAGCTTCATGGTTGCCTCATCAATATGGGGCTCCAGGCCGGCGTAGTCGTAGGGAAGAGGGGGTAGTTCGTAGGCCACGTGAGATCTCCTGTCGGGTCGTTTCGGTTCAGGGTTAGGATGCGGCGATTGCGCACTGCGATGCTGCAGTACGTCACGGACTCTGATGATATCGCAGCGAATGGAAGGTTTGCTCCGCGCGAAGTCGGAGAGGGTTGCAGCAATATGCCTCAGAAATAGTGCGACTCGCACGCAAACCGGTCGACATTTTTCCTCGATTTGCGGTTACCTGCCTGCCGATGGTTTTTAATCAGTAACAATGAACGCTTTATCCGCTGCGTATCGTTGGCTGGACGACCAGGGCATGGCTTTTGGCGCGCCGGGGTTGGAACCTCGCTGGACTTCCTCAAAAAAAGACGCAGTCTGTACGGCGTATGCTGCCTCGTCGCGAGTCTGGTTCACTGTCTCTCACGGCACGCTGAATGAGGTGTATTACCCCACCATCGATCGTCCGCAGATTCGTGACATGGAGTTTCTGTTCACGGATGGAGAAACCTTCTTCCACGAAGAGAAGCGTGACTTTGAGTACGACTTCCACTATGTGGATCCGGATGCGCTTGCGGTCCGCGTCGTCGCCACCGACCTTCAGGGCCGATATCGCGTGACGAAGGAATTTCTCTGTGATCCTCACCACCCGGTGGTGTTGGTCCGCGTGAATATTGACGGTGAAGAGGACCTGCTGCAGCGGCTAAAGTGTTATGCCCTGCTGGCGCCGCACATTGAAGGCGGTGGTGCAGGGAACTCCGGCCGTTCGATTGAGGTCGCCGGTCAGCGCGCCCTGATTGCCTGGAAGAACGGGACGTCGCTGTCGATGGGCGCCTCATGCGGATTCACGCGTTCTTCCTGCGGTTTTGTCGGTTCCTCAGACGGCTATCAGGATCTGATCCAGAACATGAAGATGGACTGGCAGTTCGGGCAGGCGTTGAACGGCAATATCGCCCTGATGGGCGAGATCGATGTCGCCCGCAACCGTGAGTTCACCGTCGCCATCGCCCTGGGAGAGGGGCATCACGCTGCTCTCGCCGGAATGATGCAGTCGCTCTCGACACCTTATGAAGCGCACATGAAGCGCTTTATCGAGCAGTGGTACCGCGCTCCCGCTCCCGAATATTTGGCCGGAAAGTCGACCGACGGTGGCCGGCTGATGCGCATCAGTCACAACGTTGTGCTGGCGCACGAAGATAAGACCTATACCGGAGCATTTATCGCTTCCGCCTCCATTCCCTGGGGTGCATCGAAAGGTGACGATGACCTCGGCGGCTACCACCTGGTCTGGACGCGCGATATGGTGCAGTCTGCCAGCGCTCTGCTGGCCTGTGGACGCGTCGATACAGCGCGCCGGGCACTGGTTTATCTGGCCTGCTCTCAGCGGCCTGATGGCAGCTTCCCGCAGAACTTCTGGATCGATGGAACACCCTACTGGACCGGCATTCAGTTGGATGAAGTTGCGTTCCCCATCATCCTTGCGTGGCGTTTGTGGAAGCTGGGTGGACTGGGCGGCTTCGATGTCTTTCCGTTTGTCGAAAATGCCGCGGCCTTCCTTGTGCACTATGCTCCGGTGACGCAGCAGGAGCGCTGGGAAGAGAACGCCGGCTATTCTCCATCGACACTGGCCGCGGTCATCAGCGGCCTCATCTGCGCCGCCGATATCGCGCGTGGCCATAAAGCGCCGGAGCTGGCGGAGTTCCTCGAGGTCTACGCCGACTGGATTGAGTCGCATTTGGAAGAGTGGACGACGACGACCAACGGTGTCCTGCATCCGGACGTGAAATATCACTACGTCCGTGTTGTTCCTCCTTATCCCGGAGATCCTTTCTACAACTCGGCGATCGGCGAAGGACGCCTGAACCTGGCTAATCGCACTCCGGGGGAGCAGTACAACTTCGCTGCCAACGAGATTGTGGACGCCGGCTTCCTGGAGCTTGTGCGTTACGGTGTCCGCCGCGCGGACGATCCGTTGATCGTTAATTCGCTGAAGGTCATCGACAAGGTATTGCGTATCGATACGCCCTACGGCCCCTGCTGGCGACGTTACAACCATGATGGCTACGGTCAGCAGAAGGATGGAGGCCCGTTCCTGCATTACGGACAGGGACGCGCCTGGCCTCTATTGACCGGCGAACGCGCGCACTATGAACTGGCGGCGGGCAAAGACGTGACCCCGTACATTACCGCTCTGGAACGCTTCTCAAGCTTCGGCGGCATGTTGCCGGAGCAGATCTGGGACTACCACGATCTCCCCGAAGAAGGGCTGTTCTTCGGCCGGTCCGCCGGCGCGGCGCAGCCGCTGGTGTGGGCGCACTCGGAATATCTGAAATTATTGCGATCCACAACGGACGGTCAGGTCTTCGATCGCATCTCATGTGTCGCCGAGCGTTATGCAGCGCCATGTGAGCAGCGCAGGGGCGGATGCCAGATCGAGATCTTCAAGATCATCCGTCCGGTGCACACCGTCGGTGCAGGAAAGCGGCTCAGAATTGTGGATCGCGACCAATTCCAGGTGATCTGGACAACAGATGGTTGGACCACTCGTCAGGCCGCCGATTCAAAATCGGCGGGCTATCCGGGTTTCTTCGCTGAGATTACAACCCAATCAGGACAACAGGGCAACATCGAATTCACCCTCTACTGGCCGCTGCAACATCGGTGGCTCGGCTATAACTTCACGGTGCAAGTGGGCTGACCACCCAGGGCCAGTTAATGGAACCTGTACACTGGAAGTGAATAACGAAAACCCTTACTAACACGAGCGCACTAAGGCTTTTGCCCTAGTGCCCGAGGAATACATGAGCGACCTGGTTCAGAAGTCCATCAATACACTTCGTCTTCTCGCAGTTGATGCCGTTGAAAAGGCCAAGAGCGGCCATCCCGGTGCGCCGCTGGCGCTTTCGCCGCTGACCTACCTGCTGTACCACGATGTGATGAAGCACAACCCCTCGGACCACAAGTGGATTGATCGTGACCGCTTTGTGCTGTCGAACGGCCATGCCTCGGCGCTGCTGTATAGCGTGCTGCATCTCTCCGGCTACGACGTTCCGCTGGATCAGGTGAAGAGCTTCCGTCAGTGGCACTCCATCACTCCAGGTCACCCGGAGTACGGCGAGACCCCCGGCGTTGAAGTCACCACCGGTCCCCTGGGCCAGGGCCTTGCGATGTCCGTCGGTCTGGCGATCGCTGAGAAGCACATGGCTGCTCGTTTCAATCAGCCGGAGATGAAGATCGTCGATCACCACACCTATGTGATGTGCGGTGACGGCGACCTGATGGAAGGTGTCTCGCACGAGGCCGCGTCACTGGCCGGAACGCTGAAGCTGGGTAAGCTGATCGTCTTCTATGACGACAACCTGATCTCGCTGGACGGGCCAACCGAGCTCTCATTCACCGAAGATGTGACCAAGCGCTTTGAGGGCTATCACTGGCAGGTGCTGCACGTTGCCGACGGCAACGATCTGGACGCCCTGCGCAAGGCCATCAAGGAAGCTCAGGCTGAGACCGAGAAGCCGACCCTGGTGCGTGTGCGCACGGTCATCGGCTACGGCAGCCCGCACGCCGGCACCAGCAAGGTGCATGGCGAGGCTCTGGGCGCTGAGAACACCAAGAAGACCAAGGAAGCTCTCGGCTTCCCGCCGGAGGAGTCGTTCTACATTCCTGAGTGCGCTGCGGCCGACTGGGGCTCCATCAAGCCTAAGGGCGAGAAGATCCAGGAAGGGTGGAACGCTCTCTTCGCCAAGTACAGGGTCGCGCATCCTGACCTGGCCAACGAGTTCGAGCGCACCATCAAGGCTGAGCTGGCTGCTGACTTCGCCAAGGAGATCAAGCCCTTCCCAACCGACAAGCCGGTTGCGACCCGTAACGCCGGCCAGGTTGTGATGCAGGCTCTGTACAAGACGGTTCCGGAGCTGATCGGCGGCGCCGCCGATCTCACCGCCTCCACCAAGACTATCTTCAAGGAGTCGACCAACTTCCACATCGACCCGAACGGCCGCAACATCTTCTTCGGCGTTCGCGAGTTCGGTATGGCTGCCGCCGTCAATGGTATGGCTGCTCACGGCGGTCTGATTCCGTTCGGCTCGACCTTCTTCGTCTTCTCCGACTACATGCGGAACGCGATCCGTCTGGCGTCGTTGATGAGCACGCACTCGCTGTTCATCTTCACGCACGACTCGATCGGCCTGGGCGAAGACGGTCCAACCCATCAGCCGGTGGAGCAGCTCATGAGCCTTCGCGCCATTCCGCAGCTCACTGACTTCCGCCCGGCGGACGCCAATGAGACCGCTGAGTGCTGGAAGATCGCTCTGCAGCGGAAGTCGGCTAGCTTCATGGCTCTCTCGCGTCAGGACCTGCCCGTTCTGGACCCTGAGAAGGCCACGGGCGCCAGCAAGGGTGCGTACGTTCTGGAAGACGCCGCTGACGCACAGATCGTGCTCATCGCGACCGGTTCGGAGGTCTCGCTGGCGCTGAAGGCGCTGCCGGAACTGAAGGCTGCAGGCATCTCGGCGAAGGTTGTCTCCATGCCGAGCTTCCGCCTCTTCGACGAGCAGGACGAGGCCTACAAGGCCAGCGTTCTTCCCGCCAATCTGCCCAAGCTGGCCATCGAGGCCGGCGCTACCATGGGCTGGTACAAGTACCTCGGCGGCAACGGCGCTGTCATCGGTATCGACCGGTTCGGCGCATCGGCCCCGGCGCCAATTGTCTTCGAGAAGTTAGGCTTCAACACCGCAAACATCGTTGAGCACGCAAAGAAGCTCACCGGTAAGTAAAAGAAGGGAAGGGCCTCCGGGAACGGAGGCCCTTTCGCAAGACAGGCAAACGGGCATTGCCTTCCGGCTGGTTCAGGTTCTTTGAAGACCGCTGCGACCTCCGCCTCCTCCGGAATACAAACTGTGCCGCAAAGACCGCCATTGTTCGGAATGGTGGATGGGGTTCATCAAGAGGCCTCTTGAACCGTCCTGCAGACGCAGAGCATCGAACGTAACGACAGGTGCGACTGGGGATAATTCAAAAACGTCTTAATGGTTGTGAATTCGTCGTACTGGTTTTACAGAAACATATAAAAATAAAGCTACGTTAGGAGTCGAGATGGAAATCGGCCTCATTGGTCTGGGAAAGATGGGTGGCAACATGGCGGAACGTCTTCGCCTTGCCGGCCATAAAGTAGTCGGATTCGACTTTAACCCACAGGCAACCGCCAAGCTGACGGCGACCGGATCGGTCGGCGTGAATTCTCTGGAAGATCTGGCAGCGAATCTGACGACCGGAAAGCGCGCCATATGGATCATGGTTCCGGCCGGCGATCCGGTGGACGAGACCATTGCTAAGCTGAAGCCGCTGATGAAGCAGGGCGACATCTTTATCGACGGCGGCAACTCGAACTACAAGGACACCATCCGCAGGCACGATGAGCTAAAGCCGCAAGGCTTTGATTTTGTGGATGTCGGCACCTCGGGCGGCGTTTGGGGGCTGCAGGAGGGCTACTCGCTGATGATCGGTGGCGATGAGGCTCCGGTGAAGTATCTCTCGCCTATTTTTGAGGCGCTCGCTCCGGCTCCCGATAAGGGCTGGGGCCACGTCGGACCCACCGGTTCCGGCCACTTCACCAAGATGGTGCACAACGGTATCGAGTACGGCATGATGCAGGCCTTTGCTGAGGGTTTTGCGATTCTGAAGGCCAAAGAGAGCTTGAATCTTGACCTGGCGCAGATCTCCGAGATCTGGCGTCACGGTTCGGTTGTCCGCTCGTGGCTGCTCGACCTCACCGCAGAAGCGTTGAAGGAGAACCCCAACCTGGAGGGCTTGGCCGCGTATGTTCCGGACTCCGGCGAGGGCCGTTGGACGGTTTTCGAGGCGATCGACCTGAATATCTCCGCTCCGGTGATTACGGAGGCGCTGATTCGCCGCCTGCGTTCCCGTGAGGACAACAACTACACGGACCGCGCGCTCTCCATCATGCGCAATGCATTCGGCGGCCATGCCGTCAAGAAGTCTTAACCTCGTTTAGCCTTGAAGTAGTAAGGAGCTGGTGTAAGCCCATGGCGACTGCCGAAGTAACTGTATCTCCCGCGACCGTGAATGAACAGCGCAACGAGCGCAAGCCTGACCCATGTATCGTGGTCATCTTTGGCGCGTCGGGCGACCTGACCAAACGTAAACTGCTGCCGGCGCTGTTCCACCTGGAACAGGAAGGTCTTCTGGCGGAAGAGTTCGCGGTGGTGGGTGTAGCCCGTCGCGACCTGTCGGCCACCTTTGCGAAAGACATGCGTGATGGCATCCTCAAGGGCGGAGGTGTGGATGACGATGACCCGAAGCTGAAGGAGTTCGTCGACCGCGTCCACTACTTCACCACAAACTTCGATGACGATCAGGGCTTCCAGAACCTGAACGCGACTCTCTCTGATCTCGATACAAAGTACGGGACCAAGGGCAACCGCCTGTTCTATCTGGCAGTGGCGCCTGAGTACTTCTCCGACATCATTCATCGGCTGGGCAAGCACAAGATGGCCAAGCCCGAGAGCGATGCCTGGGTACGCGTCATCATCGAAAAGCCCTTTGGCCATGACCTGCAGTCGGCGCGCGAGCTGAACGACGAGGTCAACCAGGTGCTGGACGAAGACCAGATCTTCCGTATCGATCACTACCTCGGTAAGGAGACGGTGCAGAACATCCTCGTCTTCCGCTTCGGCAATGGCATCTTCGAGCCGGTGTGGAACCGTACGTATATCGACAACGTGCAGATCACCGCAGCGGAGTCGATCGGTATTGAAGGGCGCGGACCGTTCTACGAGAAGGCCGGCGCATCGCGAGACATTCTGCAGAACCACATGATGGAGGTTCTGAGCTACGTTGCGATGGAGCCGCCTGACTCTTTCGAGGCCTCCACTATCCGTACCGAGAAGCTGAAGGTATGGCGAGCCATCGCGCCGATCGAGATGGAGGATACGGTGCGTGGTCAGTACGGCCCTGGCACCGTCGACGGCCAGAAGGTGATCGGCTACCGCCAGGAAGATCGTGTCGATCCGAACTCGCAGACGGAGACCTTTGGAGCGCTGAAGCTCGAGATCGAGAACTGGCGCTGGGCGGGTGTTCCGTTCTACATCCGCGCCGGCAAGCGTCTGGCCAAGCGTGAGACCGAGGTGACCATCACCTTCAAGCAGCCGCCGCTGCATATCTTCAAGGGAACGACTAATGACTGCGGCACGCAGGTCACGCCGAACATCCTGACCATGCGTATCCAGCCGGATGAAGGTATCAGTCTGCGGTTCGGCGCCAAGGTTCCTGGACCGACGACCAACATCGCTCCAGTGACCATGAACTTCAAGTATGCCGACGCCTTCGGCAAGTCCACGGCCAACGGCTACGAGCGTCTGCTGCTTGACGCCATGCTGGGCGATGCGACGCTGTTTGCGCACCGCGACGGTGTCGAGGCGACCTGGGCGCTGTTCACCCCGCTGTTGGAGAAGTGGGCTGAGACTCCGGTTTCCGATTTCCCGAACTATGAAGCGGGAAGCTGGGGTCCCGAAGCGTCGAATGAGCTGCTGGCGCGCGACGGCCGCTGCTGGAAGAGCTGCTAGAGCATTTTTCCTGTAGGTGTAGTGCAGGGCTTGTGCATCCATGGGCGTTTTCGCAATGAAAACGCCGCTGCACGCTCCTCCCGAGATACCTAGCAACAGGAAAAATGCTCCAACCCTGAGTAGAAGGAACTGAATGGCTCGTACGACCCTGGTAACGTTGGATGTCTCGCCGGATGCGGCGGCTGTGGCAAAGAAGGCGGCGGAGCACTTCGCCGCAACAGTTAAGCAGGCGGTAGCGGCGCGCGGAATGGCGCGCGTCGCTATCTCCGGCGGATCGACCCCGAAACGCATGTTCGCTGTGCTCTCACAGGAGCCGTTTCTCAGCGATCTTCCCTGGGAGAAGCTCCATCTGTACTGGGTGGATGAACGCTGTGTTCCACCGTCGCATCCGGAGTCCAACTACGGTGTGACCAAGGAACTGCTGCTGGATAAGGTCCCGCTGCCGGCCTCTCAGGTCTACCGCATGGAAGGAGAGCTCGATCCTCAGGAGGCATCGTCCCGTTACGAGGCCCTGATCCGCAATACCTTCAAGCTGGAGGGTGCCGAAACTCCGGTTTTTGACCTGGTGCAGCTCGGGATGGGGGACGACGGTCACACCGCATCGCTGTTCCCGCATACCGAGGGCATCGATGAGCTGGGCCGCATCGCCTTTGCGAACCATGTGCCGCAGAAGAATACGTGGCGCATCACCCTCTCGTGGCCAGTAATCAACGCTGCCCGCGAGGTAGTTTTCCTGATAGAGGGTGCCGCCAAAACCGAGGTCCTGGCGCGTGTGTTGACCGGTCCGAAGGATCTGGAAACGCTACCCTCGCAATTGATTCGGCCTGCAAATGGTAAGCTGCTCTTCTTACTGGATACGGCTGCGGCAGCCAAGCTACCCTCGCCGCATGGCGGCACCATGGAGTGGGTTGGATGATTCTTGCAGGCGACGTCGGTGGTACCAAAGTACATTTAGCGCTCTTTGATTTCACGAGTGGACGCTTGCATATGCTCCGCGAGCATAAGTTCGCGTCGCGCGACTTCACCTCGGTCGAGGAGGTCGTGAAGGCCTTCATCGCCCAGGACAGCACGGGTGGCACGCACGGCATTACCGCAGCGTGCTTCGGCGCTCCTGGCCCAGTGAGCGATCAGCGTATGGAGCCCACGAACCTGCCCTGGAAGCTGGATGCGCGCGTCATTTCGCGCACCTGCGATATTCCTCATGTGCTGCTGCTGAATGACCTGGAAGCCAATGGGTACGGCATCCCCGAATTGGAGCCGAAGGACCTGATTACGCTTTACCAGGGCGATCCATCGGCGGTGGGCAATGCCGGTCTGATCTCCGCCGGTACCGGGTTGGGAGAGGCGCTGCTGGTCTGGAACGGAAAGAGGCATA
Source organism: Acidobacteriota bacterium (assembly GCA_019510535.1). GTDB lineage: Bacteria > Acidobacteriota > Terriglobia > Terriglobales > Acidobacteriaceae > Terriglobus. The sequence continues at coordinate 8,003 of JAEKKE010000077.1, read as the reverse complement.
TCCCCGTCGCCAGCGAAGGCGGCCATACCGACTTTGCAGCCCGCACGCCGGACGAGATTGCGCTGCTGCAGCATTTGACAAAGAAGCTGAACGGCCGCGTCAGCTACGAGCGTGTGATCTCAGGGCTCGGCTTGATCAACATCTATGAGTTCTTCCGCGACGTAAAGAAGATGGACGAGCCGCAGTGGCTGAAGGACCGCATGGCGAAGGAAGATCCAAACTTCGTGATCGGAACCTGCGGCGAAGACGGTTCGAGCGAGCTTTGCGCGGAGACCCTGAATCTGTTCGCGGGTGTCTACGGTGCGGAAGCAGGCAATATCGCGCTGAAGGTGCTGGCGCGTGGCGGTGTGTACCTAGGTGGAGGTATGTCGCCCAAGCTGCTGAAGACGCTGCAGAACGGCACGTTCCGTAAGGCATTTCTGGATAAGGGACGGCTCTCGCCCCTGCTCGAGACGATTACGGTGCGCGTGATTCTGGATCAGAGCTGTGCGCTTCTGGGAGCAGCAGCGTATGCGGAGTCGCGGGCGGCTGAGTTCTCCGGAATGAGCGAGCGCGCGGCTTCGCGGCATCAGTAAGAACGGTTGAATGGCGGATTCCCGATGGGGATCCGCTTTTTCCTTTTAAAGTTCGGGCAGAACATCGGATTTCTCCGCTTTGCTTCACCCCAGCCAGCGAGCTGGCCGGGGACCCGAGGGCTCCGAAATGACAAAAGGATCGTGGTCGCTCGAACTCCTGATGCTTCGCCACCGAATCGTCCGAAGCACTTTGTTTGTCATCCCGAAGGGATCTGCTTCTCTACCCAAAATACTGAAAATTCGCCACCAGACTAATAGATCGAGCGAAACCTGCCGATCTTTAGTATCGTCAACTCATTTAACAGATGCGATTTTGGCTTTCCCTCTTTGTTGCAGCACTTTCTCTCATCACCTCTGCACAGGCTCAGCGTCTCCCGTCGAATGCCCGTCCAACGCATTACGCGTTGACCATTACGCCTGACCTGAAGGCAGCGACCTTTGCGGGTGAGGAGAGCATCGATCTCACGCTGGATGCTCCCGCGACAGAGATCACGCTGAATGCTGCGGAGATCACATTTACCTCCGTACGCGCCGCCGGGCAGGTTGCCGGCGTGTCTCTGGACGATGCGAAAGAACAGGCGACGTTTACCTTCGAGCATGCGCTGCCCGCGGGGCCGGTTACGTTGCAGATCCGCTATACGGGTATCCTCAACGATAAGCTTCGTGGGTTTTATCTTTCGAAGACGCAGCAGCGCGGCTACGGCGTAACCCAGTTCGAGCCGACCGATGCCCGGCGTGCGTTTCCCAGCTTCGATGAGCCGGCGATGAAAGCGACTTTCGATATCGAGTTGGTGCTCGACGAGGGTGATACCGCGATCTCGAATACGCAGATGGTCAGCGATACGCCGTTCGGCAGCGAGAAACATCGTGTGAAGTTTGCTACGACGCCCAGGATGTCCACGTACCTGGTGGCGTTTCTGGTTGGCGAGTTTGCATGCTCGACCGGAAAGGCAGATGGTGTGCCCATCCGCGCCTGCTCCACGCCTGACAAGGTGAAGTACACCAAGTATGCGGTGGATGCGGCTCAGTACATCCTGCATTACTACAATCAGTACTTCGGTATTCCGTATCCGATGCCAAAGCTCGACATGATCGCGCTGCCAGACTTCGAGGCAGGCGCCATGGAGAATTTCGGCTGCATCACCTACCGTGAGACCGACCTTCTGGTGGACTCGAAGAACGGTTCTGTGCCGGCGAAGAAGAATGTCGCCGAGGTGGTTGCACACGAGATGGCGCATCAGTGGTTCGGCGACATGGTAACCATGCAGTGGTGGGACAACCTGTGGCTCAACGAAGGCTTCGCCACCTGGATGGAGAAGAAGCCGCTGGCGGCATGGCATCCGGAGTGGAACATGCAGCAGGAGCGCGCGGCGGAGCTGAACGAAACGCTCAACTACGATTCAGACTCTGCGACACGGCCCATCCGGGCTACGGCGAATACTCCTGATGAGATCAACGAGATGTTCGATGGCATCGCCTATGGCAAAGCGGGCGCTGTGCTTGCCATGGTGGAGCACTACATCGGCCCTGAGGTGTTTCGTCAGGGAGTTCACAACTATCTCGCCGCTCATCTCTATGCCAATGCCACTGCGGAAGATTTCTGGACAGCACAGACTGAGGTGAGTCACCAGCCGGTTGATCGCATCATGGAGAGCTTCGTCAATCAGCCTGGCGTTCCGCTGCTGCATTTTACCGACAAGGCGATGGACGCAGCGCAGAGCCGCTTCTATCTCTCACCGCTGACGATGCGTGCGTCGGAGGCTGAGCAGACGCAGGCTTGGGACGCACCGACGTGCCTCAAAGGTGTCGCCGCCGATCTCTGCCGTGCGATGGAGCCAGGGGGAGCGAGTACGACGATCCCGGAGCCGTTCTTCTTCGCAAACGCCGGAGCTACCGGCTACTATCGCGCGACCTATTCGCAGCATCAGTACAGCACCATTCTGCAGTTGCTGGAGACACGCTTCTCTCCGGCAGAGCGGATGTTGTTTCTGGGGGAACGCGAGGCTTTGATGCGGGCAGGGCTGATCCAGGTGAGTGATTACCTGAACCTGCTGCGCATGGTGAAGAAAGACGATAGTGCTGCGGTTCTGGAGACGGCAGCCGGCGGCCTTTTGGGTGTGGATGCTCGCATCGCGTCCGAAGAGGATCGTGCGCGGCTGCAGGCCTGGATCTGTATGCAGTACCGTCCTGTCTACGACGCGTTGGGCAAGCCATCGAAGCACGACAGCTTTGAGAAACAGGGCCTGCGGGCTACGCTCTTTGGTCTGCTGGGCTTTGCAGGTGACAAAGCGATCATCGCCGAGGCGAGCGGGTTCATGAATCAGCTCTTCCGTGGCAAGCTCTCCATCGATCCGGCGATGACCGGTACCGCCCTGGCCATCGCGGCGCGTAACGGAGATCCATCGCTCTACGAAAAGATACGGAAGGCCTCGCAGGTCGTGAGAGATCCAGGACTGAAGACCGACTTTCTGCACACGCTGGCTCGCTTTACCAATCCTGCGCTGGTCGAGGCGACCCTGAAGTACGCCATCTCCGGCGAGGTGCGGACGCAGGATAGCTGGGTGCTATTGGCGATTCTGCTCTCGCGTCCCGAGACGCATGCGCAGACGTGGGCTTTCATTCAGGAGAACTGGAAGCAAGTACAGGCGACGCTGACAGAGAGCTCCGGTGCACGCATCGTCTCCGCCGTCGGTAGCTTCTGCACCCAGGATGAGCGAACCCAGGTGGAACATTTCTTCGCCGAACATAAGGTCGATGCCTCCGAGCGCACGCTGAAGAAATCGCTGGAGTCGATCGACGCGTGCATTGCGCTACGCAAGAGTCAGCAGGGTGAGTTGTCGCGGTGGCTGGAAGCGAATTGAATAAGTGAATGATTGAATCATTGAAGAATGCAGTCTCGCTTCAACGACTCAGTCATTCACTTATTCATTTATTCCATCATTCAATTATTCAGTTCCGCGTCAGCGGTTCCAATGCGCCCTGTCGCGGCCATGCGCAGTGTGAAGCGGACGCGCACAGCTTTGTCGTTGCGTTTCATGTGGTAACGCAGATTGAGCGGGCGCACCAGAGGACCGGTGGGTGGAACATCGCTTCCGGCTGAGATCTTCATGCTACGAGCGTCACGGTCGATCTCTTTGCCTTTCTTGTCGAACTGCGTACACATCAGGATGAGTTCCGCGTGCCGCGGCTCTGTGTCGGTGGCATAGCTCCAGGCGACACCGCGTGCATCCACGTGTAGCAGGTAAGTGTTGGTCTCGGTCGAATCTTTTTCCAGCGCCACAGGGATGCCGTCGTAGACCATCTGGCTGTTTTCTGCGGCTACCAGGTCCGAGAGCAGTCGCCGGGAGGGATTCGTAGGATCCACGCGACCCGGACCGTAGGAGAGATAGTAGCCTTCGCGGGTAAGGACCTTTGCTCCTGGATGGTTCACGGTGACCACGATCTTGCGGAACTTCTGCATGTCACGCGAGGTGTCGGTCGGCCGGTAGGTGAGGGTATAGAAGGCGGCGCCGTCTTTGATGGCGGTACCAATCTCGGTGTCGACATCATTGCGGCCATAGAGCGCCGCCCCACCGGTTGCCTTTGCCAGAGCGGAGAACTGGTAATTGCCGCCCAACGGATCGTTGAACGCAGCGGCGTTGCCATACTTGCCGGGATCTACCATCACACCTGCGGGATCGATGGTGTAGAGCGTGATCCGCGCATCGCGCAGTGTGTTGACCGCGTCTTGTATTGCATTATCCACGCGGTGCTGCTGATCGACCGGGGCATTGACGAAGTTGAAGGGCGGGAAGCCACGACCGACCCAGATCATATTCTTGTGGCCGAAGTGACCGGTGGTGGCTTGCGCGACGCGGCGCAGGGTGATGAAGGCGGTAGCGTAACGTTCGCCGATCCAGGAATAGTTGTGTGTCTGCCATGGATACGCGACGAAGTGTTTGTCCAGGGACTGCAGGATAGCCTGCTTGTCCTGGGTGTAGTCCTTCAATACGGTGAAGTGCTGCAGGTCCACGGCGAGCAGCATGGTCGGAACCTCGAGCTTGTCCGGCTGCTTCTCAAGGAACTTCTTCAGCGAGTAGCGCGCGAAGGCCATGTCTTCGAAGCGCGTATTGAACTCGTCGAGAACGATGATGTTCACAGGCGCGCGCGGCGTCAGCTTATCAAGCTCACCGGTCGAGTTAATGGTGACGGAAGGCGGCGGAATGGTCGCGCCTGCCTGCTCGAAGTTCAGGACCGTCTGCGGTTCGCCCATCTCGGAGACAGAAAAGTCTTCCTTCTTGAGGTCTGGAATAGGATTGCCCTTGCTATCGACGACGACGGCATCAAGGATCACCAGACGCGCATTGCGCTGAATCGTGTAAGCGCCGTTCTGCTGCTGGGCGGTGACCGGAGCTTGCTGCGAAGACGGCGACTGTCCAGCGGCAGAAGGCTGGGGCGCCGTTTGTTGCGTGGATGGAGTCTGTTCCTGAGTGGATTGCGTGTTGGTACCGGAGGGCTCCTGCCCAACGGAGATCGTCACCGCTGTTGCCAGAACAGCAGCCCAAAGCATCGGTCGCATCGGTGTCACCTCTGTCGTGTGTTGCCGAATACCGCCAGGAGAACAGCGGCATCCTGAAGATGACACGAAAGCTGGGCAGAGGTTGCGATCCGGAAAGGAGATAGCGATTAATTGTTGACTATGTGTTTGAAACTGTGAGTTCTTCCTGAGGAGTGGCGGCAGGTACTGCTGCAGACGATTGAAAAAGCCACTGCTGCACGCCGAGAGCTGCCACCGCTCCCACCATCTGAGCAACGATGAAGGGAAGAACGTCCGCCGGGCGAATTGCGGCGAAGGTATCGGTCAGGCAACGGGCAAGGGTGACCGCTGGATTGGCAAAGGATGTCGATGAGGTGAACCAGTATGCGGAGATGATGTACGCACCGACGGCATACGGAGTTGCTGCCGGACGCACACGAGAGCAGCTGAGCACGACCATCAGAAGACCGAAGGTAGCTACGAACTCCGAGAGCAGCAATGCAGGTCCGCTGCGGATATGGGTTCCATGCTGCAATAGAGGCAGGCCGAAGATGGCATGCGCCAGAACAACGCCGCAGCAGGCGCCTGCGGACTGTGCGAGGACGTAGAGTGCAGCGTCTCTGCGTGGCAGTGAGCGGTCGAGGACGGCTGCTATCGTCACGACTGGATTCATGTGAGACGAGAGATCGCCAAAGGTGAGGATCAGGGCAACCAGACCTGCGCCTGTAGCCAACGAGTTGGCGAGTAGTGCTATTGCCTCATTGCCCTCACCCAGCCTCTGACCCATGATTCCGGAGCCGACAACAACGGCCAGCAGAAGAGTGGTACTGAGAAATTCTGAAACGGCGCGGCGGCCGAGAGTTGTGTTCACAAAGAACCTGCTTCGGATAGAGCTTCAGGCGTAATGGTCTTCAGGTCGAGCAGACGGTGGATGCGCCGATCGAGCGTGTCGAAGGTTTCCGTATAAGCGTGCGCAATAGCCTCTTCACCGCCTTCTACTGCTGCGGGATCGGCAAGACCCCAGTGCGCGGTTGCGGGATGGCCGGGCCAGAGGGGACAGGGCTCCGCTGCAGCGTTGTCGCAAACGGTCAGAATGATGTCCATCTGCGGCGCGCCGGGCTGTGTGAACTCGTCCCAGCTCTTGCTGCGCAGACCCTCGGTGGCGATGCCTTCCTTCCGGAGCTGGCGTAGCGCACCTTCGCGCACCAGCCCGGCTGGCTGGCTGCCGGCGCTGAAGGCCTGGAAACGACCGGCTCCACGGTGATTTAACAAGGCTTCGGCAAGGATGGATCGCGCCGAGTTTCCCGTGCACAGGAAAAGAACATTGATCATGGGCGAGCTTCCGTTGGTTTGGTGGCACGCACGAAGGCGCTGACAAATTTGTCTTCCACCTGCGAGGCGATGGAGTCCACATCGACACCGGCTTCGGTGAGGAAGTGGCGAGCGTCTTCGATGCGATAGACGCGTGTGATTTCGAGGTCGATGCTGCTGAAGCCTGCGGCGGCTAGCTTCCCGCGATACTCCTGCTCTTCCAGAGCTCCGGCGATGCAGCCGACCCAGAGCAGCATGCTCTGCCGGATCTCGTCCGGGACGTGTCCACGGACAACAACGTCGCTGACAGCAAAACGACCCCCGGGTTTGAGAACGCGGAAGGCCTCGCGTAATACCCGGTCCTTATCGCTGGAGAGATTAATCACGCAGTTGGAGATGATGACGTCTGCGCTCGCATCCGAAAGGGGAATCGCTTCGATGTTGCCCTTCAAAAACTCGACATTGGTGACGCCTGCCTTCTGCTGGTTCTCGCGCGCGAGCTCCAGCATCTCGTCGGTCATGTCGAGGCCGTAGGCTTTGCCGGTAGGGCCGACGCGTTGCGCTGAGAGCAATACATCGATGCCTCCGCCGGACCCGAGGTCCAGGACGGTCTCACCCGGCTTGATATCGATCAGTGCCGTGGGATTCCCGCAACCAAGTGAGGCCAACACCGCTTTCTCGGGCAGAACGCCGTGCTGGTCTGCCGTGTACAGATTGCGGGTGATGGGGTCACAGCACTGCATCAGCGGGTCGCAGCACGCAGGTTCGTTTTGCTTGACGGCGACCGCAAGAGCGCCGTACTTGTCCTTCACGGCAGAGGTAGTATCCATAGAGCCTCCTGACATATCTGCTTAAGCAGATGTATCTGGTGGGGACATATATGTCAAGCCGGATATAATGAATTCTGCATGACGGCGAAAGGGAGAACGGAGCAACTGGCGCAGATCTTTACCGCGCTTTCTGACCCGACGCGCCTGCGCATCCTCAATCTTTTGAACGGGCGAGAGGTCTGTGTCTGCTACTTCGTGGAGATTCTGAAGGAACCGCAGCCGAAGATCTCGCGGCATCTGGCGTATCTGCGAAGTGCGGGCATGGTGGCGACTCGAAAAGAGGGTAAGTGGGTGCACTACAGCATCGCCTGGCCTGAGGAGAAGGATCTTCGGAAGGCGCTGAGTGCGGCCTTGCGGGCGTTGGAAGATGACAGGAAGATGCAGGCGGATCTGCGGCAACTGGAGACGGCCTGTTGCTCTCCGCAGAAGTTTGTCACGCTGGAAGGTGCGCCGGTTCCGGCGCGGGCAGCGGAGTAAAGGCAAAACAATTCGCGCTTTGCGCGAACTCCCAGGTCCCAGAAGCGGGACCCGGGGCACCCGGTGTGTGGGTTCGTTATGCAGTGTATGGGCTGTCTATATTTCCAGGCGGGGGACAGTCACGCCGAGAATCTCCGCTACCGCGGTGACCACGATCTCGTGGTCTTCCGGCTGGGTCAGGCCGCTGAGGACAATGGCTCCCAGGCATCCTGAGCCGCGCAACGTGAGAGGGAATCCGCCGCCGTGTGCGGCGTACTCGGCGAGCGTGAGTCCCTGGCGTACTTCGAGGGTCGT
>JAEKKE010000269.1 GCA_019510535.1 Acidobacteriota bacterium | reverse complement strand
CCGTGCGGGTCAGGCTACGCATATTCCAGCGGGCGTTCGTACACTCGCGGTCCCAGTCTTCAAGAACAATACGCAGAGCTACCACACCGAGGTCGCTTTCACACAGGCCGTGGTGCACGCCCTGAATAATCGCACCCGCTATGTCGTCACCTCTGACGAGAAGCCGGAAAATAGCGATGCTCTGTTGACTGGGACGATCACGTCACAGACCGTTGCGCCGCTGACCTATGACTCCTCCAGCGGGCAGACCTCCAGTTACCTGATCACCATCGTCGCCAAGGTGGTGCTCACTGCGCCCGATGGGCGGGTTCTGTATAAGAACAACGGCTTCAGCTTCCGCGAGCAGTATCAGTCGACGCAGGACCTGAGTGCCTTCATCCAGGAAGACAGCCCGGCCGTTCAGCGCCTGGCACGGAACTTCGCCCAGGCGCTGGTCAGCGACATGGTGGAGAGCTTCTAAGGGAATTGAATGATTGGATAACGGATGATGGAATGAGTCCAGTTATCCAGTGGTTGAGGAAATTTGCACAATCCCTTGTGCAGGCCGTGTCGGTCAAGGCTCAAAGTATGTTCTTCTTTGGATTCGTCCCCTGATTTCCACTGCCGTTAACACGCCTTACCCGTTGAAAATCAAGGCAATGGCAGCTTTGCGCAGCTTTGCATCCGTGGACCGGTTTCAGGCGGAGATCGCTTCCCCGAACCCGAAGCCCGGATATGTCCTCGTCGGTGACGAGCTGTTCCTATTGGAGCGGGCACGGAAGGCCGTGCTGGCGCAGTTTGTGCCCGGCGACCTGCGTGACTTCTGCCTGCATGATCTGGATCTGGCGGAGACCTCGATCTTCGATGCCCTGGATATTGCGCGAACACCGTCGCTGATGGCGCCCTTCCAGGTCATCTTCATCCGCAATCTGAAGAACCTCTATACCCGCGGCGCAAAGAAAGACGAGTTTGCCGCGATCGACGCCTACTTCCGCTCTCCCAATCCGCAGGCGCTGATCCTGTTTGTCGCGGATCACCTCCGTATTCCCGCCGATCTGCGGCGCATGGACTATCAGGAGAAGGAGCGGTTCGATCGCATCCGCGAGACGCTTGGTGACTGGTGCGGTGTGGTGGAGATGGGCCGCGTGGACGAGGGCGATGCCATGCGCTGGGTGATCGAGTACGCCGCCCAGCAGCAGACGAACTTTGAGCAGGACGCCGCCCGCGAACTGGTGGATGCGCTGGGTGCTGACATGATGCTGATGGCCTCCGAGGCGGAGAAGCTGTTGCTCTACACCCTGGGCAAGGGCCGCATTACGCTGGGCGATGTCGAGACCCAGGTGCTCGCCGCCAAGCAGCGCTCGCTGTACGAGCTGACCGACGCGATCTCACGTCATGACCGCGCAGCAGCTCTGGCGCTCCTCCATGGCCTGTTGAATGCGTCGGATGGTGGGGAAGACTCGGCAATTGGACATCTTTATATGCTGGCGCGCACCTTCCGCCAGATGCTCATCATTCTGGAGAAGAATGTGCGCGACTCGCGCGCGATCTGGCAAGCGCTGTGGCAGGGGTTCCGCATGCCTCCGTTTGCGGCGGATGATCTTATCCGGCAGGCACGCCGTTATAAGACACGCCGTGAGCTGACACGCGCTCTGCGCCTGATTGCCAGGGCCGACCTGGAGCTGCGTTCCAGTCCGCCGGATAAGCGGCTGGTGCTGGAGCGGCTGATCCTGGATCTGGCGGCTGAGCCCAAGCCGGCGCCTCCGGGCTTTGTCTCGGGGCAGTACGCGATGGAGATCTAGGGCGTATCTCTGAAGTTCTTGTCATAAATGTTGTCATCCTGAACCGTAGGTAAAGGACCAGCTTTCAGCGCTCCGGGTCGCTTTGCATTGAGAGTATAGAGCGGGCCTTTCAGGCCTTTAACATCTTGTGGGCATCGAAATCTGCCTCGGGTCCTCAGCAGACGCCTAACCACTTCGCGGTAGGCGCCGTTACACCAACGTAATGAAAACTCCACTAATGGGTCATGGGATTGTTGCCGATATACGTCTACGGTGGAAAGTACCGTGATACGGGATACCGCCAATCCGCAGGAGTTGCTGCTTGACCAGCAGATCGCCCGTCTGAAGGCTGGGCGTTTTGCGCCTCTGCGTTTTCCCAAAGAGCTGGAAGAGCGGTTCGAGGGCGCGGTAGGAGCTCTGCGCGCGCTACGGATGAACCGGGACGGCCTGCTCATCATTCTGATCTACAACCTGTTTCTGATCGGCGATTATCAGGCGATGCCGCAGCGCATCTGGCTCGCTGTTTTCCTGCGCACCTGTATCTTTACGCCAGTCGCTCTGCTGATCTATGGCGTACTCCGTCGAGAGCCATCCGCCCGTGTCCGGGAAGGCTCTATCGTTGTGCTTGCAGGCGTCGCCGCTACTTGTGCCGTGATCCTTTACTGGCACGTTAGCGATCAGATTTCGACGCATGCATCCGTCAGCCTGATGCTGATCCTGCTGGTGACCAATATCGTGATGCGGCTGCGTTTCAACTACGCAATTGCATCCATGCTCTTCTGCAATTTCACGTCGGTTGCCTTCCTTGTGAAAGATCCCTTTCTGCAGCCGCTCGAAAAGGTGCACATGGGCGGCCTGGTCTTTTGGGGTGGTGTATTCATCCTGATTGCGAACTACAGCCTGGAGCGTGAGGAGCGGCTCTCTTATCTGCTGTTGCGCAGCAATGAGTTGAAGCGTGTAGAGCTCAGCGAAGCCAATCGTGAGCTCGAACTGATCTCTACTCATGATCCTATGACGCAGCTTGCGAACCGTTCTGCCTTCGAGAAGGAGTTCGAGGTGCTGTGGACTCATGCGGCACAGACGCGTCAGCCCCTCTCCGCCGTCATGATCGACATCGATCACTTCAAGATCGTGAACGATACGCAGGGACATCTATATGGCGATGAAGTGATCAAGCGCGTTGCCTTGCTGATCCAGCAGGCGCTGCGCGGTAAAGATGACTTTGCAGCCCGTTACGGCGGTGAGGAGTTTGTTCTCCTTCTGCCGGGAGCGAGCCTTGAGTCCGCGATGAAGGTGGCCGAGCGCATACGGCAACTGATCAAGATGGCCGGTTCTCCCGCTCCGTCTCACCCTGTGCCGCAACCGGAGCTTGGGTTATGGACGACGGTGAGTTGCGGTGTCGCTTCCGCCCAGAATGTAGAAGGGATTGATCGCCGCCGGCTATTGCTTGCGGCTGATACGGCGCTCTACGCGGCTAAGGCTGAAGGCCGTAATCGTGTATGCGCCGCGCCGCTGCTTGAGGCTGCCTGGCAGCACAAGGGGTATGAGTAGCGACACATTCGGGAGCAGTAAACACTGGGTGCCCCAGGTCCCTCGGGGACCTGGGTATTCGCGCAAAAGCGCGAACCGTTTTTGTGAAGGGCGAAAAGCAGATTTCTCCGCTCCCTTTGGTCGACCACCCCAACCAGCAAGCTGGTCGGGGACCCCGGAGCTACGAAATGACAAACAAAAAAGGCGGTTCGTGCGTTGCTCGAATGGTTCACCCCAGCGAACGGAGTTCGCCGGGGACCCCGAATGTCCCACTCACGCTGTCGCGTGAATGGGGCACCCAGTACATGCCTTCATTCAGATGGCGAAGGGTTCTTCGATTGATTTGCTGGTTGGCGTGAACATCTCGCCGCCGTTTTCGGTCATCACCCAGTCATCTTCCAGACGCACGCCGAACTCACCGCGGATGTAGACGCCCGGCTCATCGGAGAAGGTATTTCCGGCGGCCAGCGGTTGTTTATTGCCGCGTACAAGGTACGGCCACTCGTGACCGTCCATGCCGATACCATGACCCAGGCGATGGGTGAAGAACTTATAGTCGGGGCCGTAGCCGGCGTCAGTGATCACTTTGCGTGCGGCGATATCGATTGCTTCGCAGGGCGCGCCGGGCTTTGCTGCGGCCAGTGCGGCGGCCTGGGCTTTGCGTACGATCTCGAAGACCTGCTTCTGCTTGTCGGTCGCTTTGCCGCCCAGCACAAAGGTTCGAGTGATATCGGATTGATAGCCCTCAACCGTGCAGCCGTCATCGATCATCACGATGGAGCCTTCCTTCAGCGTCTGCGGCTTGATGGAGCCGTGCGGCAGAGCGGAGAACTCATCCACTTCTACCGAGGCATATCCGGAGACACCGCACTTCATATACGCGGCTGAGATCAGCGCGGACGCGTCGCGTGTGGTCATACCAGGCGTGAGTGATTTCCATGCCGCTTCGTAGACATGCCAGGTAATGTCGTTAGCCAGCTTCATCAGTTCCAGCTCATGGGCTGACTTCACTCCACGGCAACCTGCAGTCACCGGCGTTGCGGAGACGATCTTTGCCGCAGGCAGGGCGTGGGCAAAACCGTCGGAGAAAGCGAACTTGGTCTGTTCTTCGACGCCGATGTTTCCGGACGCCAGACCCGCGTCTTTCAAGCCTTTTCCAAGCAAGGCGTAGGGATTCTCGTGCTCGTCCCAGGTATAAAAGCGAACCTTGTCGCCGCCGGGGACGTTGCCGGTGAGCTCCCGCATGCGCTCTTCTTCGAAGACCGGGCAGATGATAAAGGCCGGACCTTTGGCGGGAAGTACCCAGGCGAAGAGACGCTCCGAATTGCCGCCTCGCATGCCGGTGAAGTAGACCAGGGAGGTGCCGCTGGTGATGACGATGGCGTCAATCTTGTTCTGTGCCATCAATGTTTGCGCACGGTTACAGCGTTCCTCGCGCTCTGCAAGCGCGATAGGCTTCACACCTGATACACGATTGGTGAGCGCGGCAATCGCAGGCGGCAGTGGACCGTTGGGCATCTGCGCACCGCTACGTCCCTGTGCGAATAACGGCGCTTCAACAAGACCAGCGGCCGCAACTCCAGCCGAGGAGAGAAGGAAATGTCTGCGATTCATGATGACTGAGATTGTAGCGGCAAGTTAGAACATAGGGCGTGCCATTCATGCGCAGGCTTTAGAGCATTTCTCCTGTTGCTGGGTATCTCGGGAGGAGCGTGCAGCGGCGTTTTCATTGAGGAAAACGCCCATAGATGCATCAGCCCCGCACTACACCTCCAGGAGAAATGCTCTAGCATGGGAGAAAGGGATAAAACACATGGCGCAGCAGCAGTCGATGATCACCACTGTCCAGCAGCACATTCTGCAGCAGCAGAAGAACTTTCCTGACGCGACGGGCACCTTCTCCTGGCTGCTTTCCGGCGTCACGCTTGCGGCGAAGATGATCGAAGCCAAGATCCGCTCCGCCGGGTTGAGCGATATCCTCGGGGCTTATGGACAGATGAACGTGCAGGGCGAGCAGCAGCAGAAGCTCGATGTCTATGCCAACCGCGCGATGGAGCATTGCCTCGGCCTGCGTGACAGCGTGGCCGCGCTCGTCAGCGAAGAAGACGATGAGCCCGTGGTCTTCAATCGCGACGGCGAGACCGGGAAGTACATCATCGTCTTCGATCCTCTGGATGGCTCGTCGAACATCGACGTGAATGTAAACGTCGGCACGATCTTTTCAGTCTTCCGCCGCCCGCAGTGGGGCGATGTGAATACTTCGGTGTTGCAGCAGGGCATCAAGCAGGTTGCTGCCGGCTATGTGCTGTATGGGCCATCAACGATCCTGGTCTACACCACCGGGCATGGCGTACACGGTTTCACGCTCGATCAGACCATCGGTGCATTCCTCCTGAGCTGGGAGAACATGCGCATGCCGGAATCCGGGCCGTACTACTCGGTCAACGAAGCGAATCTCGAAGAGTCGGCGCCGGAGTACACGCAGTTTGTGCATGACATGCGTGCCGGCAAGATCGGTGACAAGCATGGCTCGCGCTACATCGGCTCGCTGG
>JAEKKE010000641.1 GCA_019510535.1 Acidobacteriota bacterium | reverse complement strand
GCATTTCACGGAACAGCAGCCAGCCCCATAACAGCCCGATCAGGGAATTGGTGTTCCACAGCGGGAAGGCCGTAGCGAGGCCCACATCACGAATGGCGAATACGGTCAGCGTGTTGGCAACAGCCCATAGCGCGCCTGCCAGAAGCCCCCAGATGATAAGGTGAGGTTTGGACGCGATGTCCGAAAACACAAAACCTGTGCCCTTCATCAGGGTCGGGAAGGTCCAGCGCGCGGTGAAGACGCCCGCCACCATGCACAGGGATATGGCGAAGGGAGAAAAACCCGCCGTAACCAATTTGGTCGGCGCTTCCGCTGCGCCAAGCCAGGCACCGGCAGCCAGGCCGCACAAAACGCCCAGCATGTGTTGAGGATTGGCCGATGCCGCAGCCGGCTTTTGTGGAGACGCCATGATGGCGGTCCTTTCTTTCCTGGGATTTTATCCGGCTTCGGGGAGGGGTGTTTTAGGTGATGATCGCCAGAAGAAGGATGCCGCTGGCAAGAACCAGCGCGGGAATCCAGAACTGAATATCAGTTAAAACTGCGCGCATTATGGACGCACTTGTCGCGTGCCGTTCGTTCATCCGCATCCTCGTTTCCCATTGGCTCGTCCTTCTCTCTGAGGGAAGGTTTGGAGCAACTATGGAGCGTTACCGATAACGTCCGATGTGTCAAGGCGCGCTTGCCAGCGCATTAAAGGGGTTGTTGAGATTTGCGGGGACTTGCGATAATCCATTTACGTAAGCGATAACGTTGGCAAAGCAGCCAAGACCAGAGGATGCGGAACGATGGGTCCAAACGCCACACAGGCTGTCGATGAAAGCCGCTACAAGGAAGGCAAGGCCGAGGAACAGTTTCGTCAATATGACGTGACTGCCGTTCCGGGCGTCGCCCGGTTTTATCGCAACAATCACGAGCAGATGACAGTCGACTATGTTCTGCGCAAGGAGGCCGAATATTTCGGCCTGACGCGGGGCGAGAAGTCGATCTGGGAGGCAGCCGAATTTCTGAATGCACTGGTCGATGAGAGCGATCCGGACACCGATTTATCGCAGACCGATCACCTTTTGCAGACGTCGGAGGCCATGCGCCGTGACGGACAGCCGCGCTGGATGATCCTGACGGGCTTTCTGCACGATCTGGGCAAATGCCTTTGCTTGTGGGGTGAACCGCAGTGGGGTGTGGTTGGGGATACCTATCCCGTGGGCTGCGCCTGGTCGGAGCACATTGTCTTCCACGAATATTTCGCCGGCAACCCGGATCGTGAAGTGCCGGAATACCAGACAAAATATGGCATGTACGAACCCAATTGCGGCCTTGAGAATGTGCACATGTCGTTCGGCCACGACGGCTATATTGCCGAGGTGATGAAGCCGTACCTGCCGGATGAGGCGCTCTACATGCTGCGCTTCCATTCCTTCTATCCGTGGCACAAGCATGGCGCTTAC
>JAEKKE010000268.1 GCA_019510535.1 Acidobacteriota bacterium | reverse complement strand
CGTAGGATTCTTTGACGAAATAGGTACGCCCTTGTGCCTCGTGTACGCCGGTTAGCCAGCGGACATCCGCGTCGTGCCACATTCTCGGTGAGAACGTCGGGGAAGCCTGCTTCTGTTCCCCTGACGCCTTGGACGGAGCAGCACTCGTCGCGATTGCAGATGCCGCGACGCCGTTAATCGGCACTGTTTCCGCTCTTTCGGGTAGGGCCGTGGTGCCGGAGGCCCTGGACAATTCAGCTTCAACCAGCAGGGCCTTGATTCGAGCTGCTGCGCGCCAGCTTTCCTCCCCCTCGAATCCCAGTGCCGAGAAGGAATGTGCCAAAGGTTCCCGCAGGCGTAATCGATCAAACAGATCGAGCGCCACGCGCTCCGGCTTCTGTGCGTCGATCGACTCTGCGAGCAGTTCCAGGACACACCAGCTGAGCACTGGACCCCAAATGGCAGTGGCTATCAATTCGGGACTCAGGCTAGGCAGTAATCGGCGGGCCCCGACGTTCCAAGGCGTAGGAAACAGGCTCTCGAGCGTCGGGATGTCCATCGCAGCAAGCACACGCTTGCGGAATTTCTCTGCGAGCAAGGCTGGATTGGTCGGTCTGACTGCGAGATGTTCTCCCGTGTGAGTGCGATACGCAAGCTGTGATTCGTGCAAGAAATCCTGGCTTCTTGTCCATGCGGTCTCAAGGAATTCCTCCTTCTGCCGCGCGCTATTCTTTTGCTTCTCCGAGCCTCTGGCCGCTTGCGGATGTTCAGACAGCTCGGAGAGCGTACGTACCAGCGCCGGGTCCAGCAATCGGCGGAGGGCGTCGTGTCCCGGCCGCAATGCCAGGTTGATTAGCTCATCTTCCAGATTGGCAACGCCGCGCCCGTTTAGCTCGTCGCACAAGCGGTCCCATGGTTGGTCTGCGGTCGCACGCATCTCGCGCCAATCCAGAAAAACGTGGCATTGGTAGGCGCGCAGTTCGATGCGCAGTCCCTGCTCCGCCGTAGTCAGCGCGCGCCGCAGATACTCCAGCCCGGTTAGGGAATCGCGATACCTGAGTATGATCGCGGGATCGCCGCTCAGACCCAGACCATCTTTCAATCGTTGCTGGCGCAGTTGTCCCGAATGCTTGTCTGCGTAGGCCGCCGACCAGTCGACGGTTCCTTTTGTTGTGGAATAGCGGTTGTTGTAAAGTACCAGGCCGCGCTGGTCTCCCCGCCGGTTCGAGTAAGCGAAGACGTTTTCGTCCACCGTACCGTTGTCGTTGAAGAAATCATAGAGCAGGAAGTTGCTGCTCTCGGCAAAGAGCGCTCGCTGGTGCAGCAAGGGAGCTATTTCGCGCTCATGTCGTTCCACCAGCCAATGGTTCGGAGTTTCGTCATACCGTGGCCTCCGATACTCCATGCCGTACTTCTCGGTGAACCCGTCTATCTGACCGTGACCGAACATCGGCAACCCGGGCAAGGTCGCCATCATCGCCGTAACACCGAAGCACTTGTCGCCGTCGCCAAACTGATCAATGGTCGTCCGCTCGTCAGGATTGCTCATGAAGTTTACGTAGCGCTTCATAATGTCTGGGTCGAACTCCAGCGTGTTCTTGAGCACCGAGCGATATTTTGCGTTCTCCTCGTCACGCATCATGTTCATGAAGGCGCTGTTATAGACGCGATGCATTCCCAGTGTTCGGACGAAGTAACCCTCCATCAGCCAGAAGGCTTCGGCGAGCAAAAGTGTTCCCGGAACCTCGGCAGCTACTCTGTCGACGACTTCCCGCCAAAATTCATGCGGCATATGGGCATTGAACTCGGCACTCGACATACCGTATTCCGCGCGGGAGGGAATCGCTCCGCTGCTGCCAGGGCCGGGAAACCAGAGCCGGTGAAAGTGGCGCTTTGCCAGGGTCATGGCCGCGTCAAAGCGGATGACAGGGAACAGACGGGCCACATGCAGGATGGTCTGGATCACCTGTTCGCGCACTGCTGGGTTCAGGTAGTCCAGTTGGGCGGTATCGTTCCACGGGAAGCTCGTGCCATCATTGCCGTGATAGATGTACCTTGTCTCCCCCGATACCCGGTCACGCCGCCGAAACACGACCGCCGCGTCCGTCTGCTCGTAGTAGTGGCTTTCGATCTTGATCTCCACACGCGGGTCATGCGACAGGTCAGGGCCATCGAAGTTGTAAGCAGGATAGGGGCTATCTTGCCGCGAGATGAACCAGTCTGGATGCTCTACGACCCATGGCGAATCGATACCCATATGGTTTGGCACCATATCGCTGGCCAAGCGGATGCCTCGTGCGTAGGCACGATTCCGCAGATTCACGTACGCGGGCTCTCCGCCCAGGTCCTCGGCGATGGCGTAATCGAAGAGCGAGTAAGCTGAAGCTACCGCGTCTGGATTTCCGCAGAGCTGCTTAATCGTTTGCGATGCCCGGCTGCGCTCCCAGATACCGATCAGCCACAGCGAGTTCATTCCGCGACGTGCCAGCGTGTCCAGTTCCTCGTCCGGAATCTGATCCAGTCGATGAATTGACCTCTGGTATCGCTTACTGAGCTGTGCGAGCCAGACGTAAGTGCTCTTGGCAATCAACACGGCGCCAGGCATCCAGGCCACGTCCGGGCTGAACTTTTCAGTTTCATGGACAGCATCGCCAAACTGCGGCACCTCCGAACGGCTGACCATCGAAGGCCATTGCTGCTGCCCGCTCTCCCTGCGTCGTTGCGCTGCCGCTGCTGCTGCGGCCTCCGCAGCGGCCCTGGCAGCCGCCTCGGCCGCAGCGTTCGGTGGATTGAATTGCAGCCAGATAGCCAGGTCTTCTTCCTGCAGGATCTCGCCTGCGATCGACAATAAGCGATCGAGGCTTTCCCCGATCAGCCGTCTCCACTTGATCCGGATTAGATCAAGTTGCTCCCTCAGCGAGCCTGGAGCGGCAACCGCGGGGGCTCGCAACACGTCAAACAGGCTCTGTGGCTCGGAGTCCTCCATCGGCACAAGGGGACGGGTCGCAAAATACGCCGGCAGCTTCTCCACGACGCTCCGATAGGCGGTTTGCTCCGCCAGGCTCCTGTCCTCGAACAACTCTTCGAATGGCCGGAAGGCCTCATTGCGGTTTGCCATCCAAAGCAGGATCATCTCTTCCAGCGCGACCGCCCGGTGGGGGATACCATCGGTCGAGCCTGTGAGCCATTCTTTCGGGGTTTGCAGCCCGCGATAGACGCTGCTGCCCGGAAATTGCTCCACAAAGCTCAGCAGCATCCGGTCCAACTCATGCGATCCTATGTGCCCGGCGAACCAGGTGAGGGCATCTGTGATTGCGGCGGGATCAAACTCTTGCCGATAGCGCTCCAGGAGTACATGACTGGCCTCGTCAATCAAACCCATGGCGTAAATCGCTCCGGCATGCACGGCACGCTCCGGATGCTTCTGCACATCACGAACCTTATTCATCCGGTGCGCAAACTCACGGCTTGCCGACACATTCGCGAAGACTACGTTGCCCGTAAAGGAAAAGAGATTTCCGGCGAACTGGTAACGGTCTCGGGCGCCTCTCGAAATATGAAATTCCATCATCGCGAACTTGTCCCCACATCAAAATCTAGCACTCATCAATGCCCTGGTACCGAAACCCCCGGCTTAACCCCGAGATTAGCTCTAAAGAAATACGCAGGATCGTCCAGGTGAGTCAAGCAAGAATGCCATATCACCTACGCTTTCACCAACGAGCCGTTGATCGACTGAAAAAAGCTGGAGGCACCCGAGCGTTACGGCTACAGAGTTGATGTTGGCGTCCGAAGCGAATTTGGATATATTGAACTCCGCGACCCACCGATGGTGGCGATGTTGGCACTCTCCATAAGGGTATGCGCCAATCTTTCCTGCCCGATCCACCTCCGGGTCGCCGACATGCCAATCACTTCCTTCATGGCGCGTTTACCGCCCAATGGGTTCGGCGGAGATGCTTGATCATTGACTTGGTAGTAGACACACTTTGCCTGGGAGGGAAATGGCGCCGCACCGTCGAATCTTGGATTCGAATCAGCATCCGATCCAATTATGGGTTTTGTGTCACCGAGCAGAATCGATTGGCGTATACCTCAAGGGCGATATCGCGGTTTATTTCCTAGCTTGAAGGGAATGTGGTCGATTGTGCAGCGGGTTCGGGGCGATAGTTATTTCATTTTTGCAGCGCGATTCGACGCTCCAGGAATCGGTTCCAATACCAAGTTGTTTGTAAATCGATCTCGTCATTCGCGCCGAGTAATTGCTGCTCAAGCGTTCTATCTTCCTCGCGTTTGTATACTGAACAAACGAAAATGGAACGGCCTGCAGTATGAAGTGATTCTGGTCGTAAAGCATGAGGGTGTGTTCACAGAGCAAAAACTTGTAGGAGAGCGAATCCGGATCGTTCGCGATGATGCGGTGTGGGATAGCATCGACACTATAGCGGAATGTCCCGCTATCCAGTCCAGGATCTGCAATCCATTCTGTCGTGAGGGTGAAGGTCGTCGGAGGCAGTTCCGTCAATTGAACAATATCTTTGCTGCCTCGCTTTTTAGCGCGTGCTAACTGAGCATTTTCAGTCCCTACTGAAAATGCGAAGAATCGCCAGTCAAGACCAAAAAGCAGCAAGAATGCAACAGTCAGGACCAACCCTCTCCTGAGAACTTTTCCAAGCCATTGGCCGATGCGAGCGTTGTTCATAGGTCCTCCACTATTTCGGCAATCCGTATTGGAAGAGGATGGTTGATCCGTCATTGAGCCCAATCGAATAGACGTAGGTCTTCTGCGTTGAGAGCGGTTTAGTGCTTACGTTGAAGATCCATTGTTGAGCCGCCGGATCCCATCTAAAGTTGGTGTCTGGTGTCGTGGAGGTAACGGCCTCTTCTACAGTCGTTGTCACCGTACCGCCGATAATTTGGACTAGGTTGAAGCTCGTCACCACCCCCGCAGTTCCGATGGAGTGGCCTGTGCTGTCACATACCCGGAATTTCGCCGGAACGGTACTTCCTTGCTTGAACGTGCTGCTTCCGTCCGCATTGATCGGCTGCAGGATCGCGTGTCCGAGGTCGCCCAGGCAAACACCTGTCGAATAGTTGACCTTGATGGAGACGGTTGCAGTCGCTGCGTTGTAGTTGATCGTTGAGGCAGCATCAACGCGTAGTTGGCGGGTTCCGACACCTAGAATCGTTCCCGCTGCCGGCGTGTATGTGAGTGCTCCAGGTGCGGTTCCACCCTGTACTCCGGTCACTGTGGCATTGAGCTGGGTGTTGCCCAGGCTTGTGCCAAAGACGATGGGCGCTGGTGCACTCCACGAGATCTGCTGGTTAGCCTTGGCGATCGTCGCTGTCGTCGTAGCTGTGGAATTTACAGTGTAGTTTCCAGCATCGACACCTGAGAGGTAAAGGCCCGCAGCAGTGACGGTCTTGCCTACGCCCGCATTGCTATCGCTAAACGTGGCCGTTCCTCCCGTGTAGCTCGCTACATCGTTGGGGAGAATGCCGCTCAGCGTACGAGTGGCGATCGAAGCAGTGATCGTGCCGTCGTATGTTTTGTCAGACACAGTGATTGAGCCGGCGATCGTCAAAGGACTAATAGTCCCACTCGCATTGTGGAAGACAACAGCGTAGTTATGTCCGCTGTTTCCGTCTGCGATGATGATCGAAGGAAGCAGCGAACGAATTCCCACTTTTTTGCTGTCGAAGACCTGAGAGTAAGTGGCGTTGTCCCCTGTTGCGAGCGATCCTGCCGTGATCGAAGGAGACTTCGATGAGGTGGTAGTTGCGTCATACGTTTTGCTGTCTGACACCCCACGTCGACGCCTGAGATGGAGATTCCGGTTATGGTCACTGTCTTCCCGGAGCCTGCATTCTGGTCGCTGAAAGTCGCACTTGTCCAGGCTTCGGTCAGCAGGTTCCCTTCGACGCGGTTATCGCTTAGGGTGACCGATGCCAAGGCCGTGCCATCGTATGTTTTGCTGGCTGCTGTTGCTGTGACGGTCAGAGTGCGCTTGTTGATGGTGAACTCCGCGGTGCAGTAGGTGATGGTGTAGTTGTCCAGCACAGCAGCCGGGCTTAGCACGGCAGTGATGCTGTACGGTCCACCGGTCACAGTCTCACCAGCGGCACGGCTGTAGGTTGCCGTCACGCCGTCGGTAGCCAGGAAGCCGGTTAGGGTTCCGGTCAGAGCCGGATCTGTTGTTCCATAGGTTTTGCTGGCAGCGTTCGGAGTTACCGAGGCCACG
This sequence comes from Acidobacteriota bacterium, assembly GCA_019510535.1. Lineage (GTDB taxonomy): Bacteria > Acidobacteriota > Terriglobia > Terriglobales > Acidobacteriaceae > Terriglobus. The sequence goes on along the minus strand of JAEKKE010000268.1, from coordinate 1 downwards.
G
>JAEKKE010000648.1 GCA_019510535.1 Acidobacteriota bacterium | reverse complement strand
AATCGCTTCGACAAAGAGCCTGGCCATTTCAGCGGCTGCGGCTTCGTCGACCACCCGGTTTACGCCAATGACACCGCCAAAGGCAGAGATGGGATCGGCAGCCAGGGCGCGGACGTAGGCGTCGGCGACCGAAATGCCGGTGGCGGCGCCGCAGGGGTTGGTGTGCTTGATGATGGCGACCGCAGGCTCAGCAAACTCGCTGGCGAGCTCCCAGCAGGCATCCAGATCTACCAGGTTGTTGAACGACAACTCCTTACCCTGCAACTGTTTCCCGGCGGCGATCCCTTTACCGGAAGTGTCCAGATAGAGAGCTGCGGACTGGTGCGGATTCTCGCCGTAGCGCAGGGTTTGCGCCAGCTTGAAGCCGAGCTCGAGGTGCTGAGGGTACTCTCCGGTTTTGGCCTCGGGCTGCGTCAGAACCGTTTCCGGCTCGGCATAAGGAAGTTTTGCCAGGGTAGCGGCGATGGCGGAGTCGTAGGCAGCGGTGGTGGCAAAGGCAGTCTGGGCAAGGCGCCAGCGGGTCTCTCCGGAAAGCTTGCCACTGTTGGTCTGAAGCTCTGAGGAGATGGCGGCATAGTCGGCCACGCGGGTGACGATGGCGACGTCCTCGAAGTTTTTCGCGGCAGAGCGCACCATCGAAGGACCACCAATATCAATGTTTTCAATCAGTTCGCCGAAGGTTACGCCGAGCTTGGCAGCCGTGGCCTCAAAGGCATAGAGGTTCACCACGACCATGCCGATGTCCTCGATGCCGTGCTCGCGGACGGCAGCGACATGTTCTGGAACGCTGCGGCGATGCAGGATACCGCCGTGGACCTTGGGGTGCAGGGTCTTGACGCGTCCGTCCAGCATCTCGGGGAAGCCGGTGAGGTCGGAGATATCGCGAACGGTAAGACCTGCATCGCGCAGCGTCTTCGCGGTGCCCCCGGTCGAAACGAGCTCGACACCCTGCGCAGCCAGGGCGCGGGCAAAGTCGGTGAGTCCGGATTTATCGGTGACGGAGAGGAGGGCGCGGCGTACAGGCTTCAGGTCAGTCATTCCGCCTTCTATTTTAGGGGAGTGGGGGCATTACGGGATGGTGTCCTGCAAAGGGGATGCGGGTCCTTCGCGTTGCTCAGGATGACAACCGATATATTTCCGGTCTGTCGTACTGAGCGCAACGCGAAGGACCCGCTGTTTGAGGGCTACGGCAGTTCGCGGGCCCAGATATTGCGGAAGCTAAGCGGCTCGCTCTTGTCGCCGTGGGCCTGTAGCTTGATCGGCGCGCGGTCATAGGCTTTGTAGACCGGCGGGCCGATATATAAGGGCTGGAAGTGGTTCTCCACCAGCACACCGTTGAACAGCACCGTGGCGTAGGCCGGGGTCTTTACAGAACCATCGGCGTTGAAGGTGGGCGCGGTCCAGATGACGTCATAGCTCTGCCACTCGCCGGGCTTCAGGCCTGGATTGGCAAGCGGGATCGCCTGCTTGTAGATGCTGCCGGCCATGCCATTGACGTAGGTTTTGTTCTGGTAGGAGTCCAGCACCTGCAATTCATAACCGGCATCGCCGGCGCCAGTGGAAGCAAGGAAGACTCCGCTGTTACCTCGGCCCTGGCCTTCACCGGTAATGGTGGCAGGAACACGCCACTCAATATGGAGTTGGTAGTTGCGGAAGGTCTTCTTCGTCTCGATGTTGCCGACGCCCTTCTCTTTGTTCACGGTGAGGATGCCAGCGTTGACGGCCCACTTTGCGGGAGACTTGTCACTGACCTGGACCCACTGGTCGAGGTTTTTGCCATCGAAAAGCACGATCGCGTCCGACGGAGGCGGCGTAGTAACGGCGCCTGCGGGAGTGACAACCGGCGGGACCGGCGACCAGACCTCGGTATCTTCCGGCTTAGGCTTGGCCGTCTCCTGAGCGAAGACGGCAGTTGCGGCGAAACTTAGGGCGACGGGAAGCAGTAAGCGGCGCATGCCGTGCCAGCATACGTCAGAGTGGCCTTAGGCGGAAAGCATGG
>JAEKKE010000647.1 GCA_019510535.1 Acidobacteriota bacterium | reverse complement strand
TGTCACGCAGTTCGTCCTCGACAAGCGGACGGTTCTTCTGGTCGTCGTACTTCACGCTGACCCAGTAGTCGAGCACCTCGGGATGCAGCTTGTGGAAGGTGTTCAGCGGGACATAGGCATAGTTGTCCTGCGGATTCTTTCCACCGCCGACCAACGACTTCTGCTTGTCCATGACGCCGATGACCGTGAAGGAGCGGCCTTCGAGAGTGATCTCCTGGCCAAGCGGATTTTCACCCGGGAACAGTCCCGCGGCGGTGTCATGCCCGAGTACGACGACATCGGAGGCACGCTCTTCTTCGGTGTCCGTGAACATGCGGCCGGCGGTCATGTTGTAGTCGTAGACGTCTTTGACGGCGGCGGTATCGCCTTCAATCGAGACCGACTGCACCTTGCGGCTCTTGTACTTGGCAGTGACGTTGCCTTCGTTGAACTGGAAGTTCGTGTAGCGCAGGCCCGGCGAAACGGCGACGACGTGCGGCAGATCCTTCATCGCCATGGCGTCTTCATAGGTAAGCTGCTTGCGCGTCAGCATCTCGGTCGAGGGCCGGCCGAAGCCGAACTCGAAGCGGAAGACCCACAGCACATTGGTGCCAAAGCTTGCGACCGCGTCCGAGACCTGGCCGTTGAGGCCATTGATGACCGACGAAATCAGGATGACGGTGGAGACACCGATGACGATGCCAAGGATGGTGAGGCCGCTGCGCAGCTTGTTGGCGCGCAGCGTGTCCAGCGCCATGGTAACGGTCTCTTTGAAGTCGGCTAGTTTCATTTAGAGCTCCGACCGCAGCGCAACGATTGGATCCAGCATGGCTGCCTTTCTTGCGGGATAGACGCCGAAGAACAGACCGACGGCGGTGGCGACGAACAAGCCGGCGAAGATGCTCCAGACGGCAAGTGATGAAGGGAAACCGAGAGCCGCGGTGACGCCCTGGGCGACACCGATGCCGCCGATGACGCCGAAGACACCGCCGACCAGCGAGAGTGTCGCGCTCTCGATCAGAAACTGCAGCATCACATCCTTCCGCTTTGCTCCAAGCGCCTTGCGGACGCCGATCTCGCGCGTGCGTTCGGTAACCGAGACCAGCATGATGTTCATGATGACGATGCCGCCGACGACCAGCGAGACCCCGGCAATGGCGACGGCTACCGCCTCAAAGCCGCCGGCGATCTGGTTCCACAGGCCGACAAAGCTGTCGTTGGTGTCGAGGTTGAAGTCATCCTCCTGGCCAGGGCGATTGTGGCGCTCGCTGCGCATCAACGTGCGGACCTCTTCCACGGCAGCGTTCAGCGGCTCGCCCGTGGATCCGGCCTTGGCGTAGATAGTGATGGTCTTCGCGGTACCGTAGCTGCGCTGGTAGGCGGTGATGGGGATAGCGACCCAGTTGTCCTGACTGGCCCCGAAGCTCTTGCCCTGTTTTTCGCCGACTCCGATCACCGTGTACGGAACACCGTCGACACGAA
>JAEKKE010000267.1 GCA_019510535.1 Acidobacteriota bacterium | reverse complement strand
CACCTGAAGAAGGTCGAGATGTTCAACAACGGAGAGATCGAGATCTTTGTCCGTTCCGGCCTGGCTCCGGTCTTCTTTGGCAGCGCTCTCACCGGACCGTTACTACCTAATCTCACCTACATGCTCACCTTCCCCGATCTGCCGACACTTTCTGCCAACTGGTCAAAGTTTGCTTCTGATCCGGCATGGAAAGAGCTGTCGCATCGGCCGGGAAATACAGATGCGGAGATTGTGAGCAACATCACGAATCTCTACTTGAGTCCGCTGGCGTGTTCGCAGATTTAGGTGATTCGAACGTCTTTTTTTCTTTTGTCATCCCGTAGGGATCTGCTTTTCTACGCCTCCTCTGAGGAAATATCCAGGTAGAAAGCAGATTTCTCCGCTACGCTACGAAATGACAAAGCAAAACCCCGGCTTGGTGCCGGGGTTTCTTGTCTCTCTTCTAACTTGACTACGGACGCTTCACCGCAGTCTTGCTCGTTGTCTTGATCTCGAATGGCTTGGTATCGACTCTTCCGTTGACCTTGATGTTTGTATAAAAGGAGATCTTCTGGTCGTTGGAGGGCGTAAAGAACTGCTGCTTCAGCGAGACACCTCTCGCCAAATCAATCCAGATGATGACATGCGTGAACATATTCTTCACGCCCTCCTGTTTGGAGACCAGATCCAGCTTGGCTGTCTGGACGCCGTCAATGGTTTCAGTACCTTGAGGTGTAATCACCCACTGCTTTTCCAGGTCAGTGCCGCTGCCGCCGAAACCGAGGGTCAGAAAGCTCTCATATTGAGACTGATTCTTGCCGGCAGAGAGCAGTGTGAGCTGGTCAATGTTCGGCTCATACATCTTCAACACGCCAGCTGAGTAGGCAACTACCTTCTTCGCCGGCTTCTGGATCACCGCGCCCATGTCGGTCGCGTTGCCCTTCTTCTGGAAGTAGATGATGCCGGTCTGCGTAGTGGTCTCGCGCACCACGCGCTCATAGTTATCCCAGCGGAGATCGGCGGTCGCGGACTGGAACTTCGCCGCGGCAGCGTCCATCTGCTGCACGATCTTCTGTACGTCTGGGTTCTGAGCTGATGCTGGTTTTGCAGAGAAAGCGGCCAATGTCAGCGCGGCCGCGGCGGTGAACTTAACGAAGGCAAAGCGCATAGGCTTTCAACAAATCCTCAGAATGGTTGGATGCAAATAGCGTGGAAAGGTCATCGCCGCTAGGGGCGATGGACCCAGACCTTGTATTGCGTTACTTTGCCGTGAGCATCCTTGATGACCTCATACCTATCCATCGTTACGGGACCGGCGTACTGAACCACCGCGTACAGCAGATCGCCACTCAGGTCGCCCGTATCATGACGGATGTCCTGTGGCCGAAGCGTGTAGACATATCCTGCGCCGTCCTGCTGCACCAGTGTCTGCGTCGGCGCCAGCGGGGTGTCCTGCGGACGGTCTTTGAAGTCGATGTAGTGCGGCGAGATAAACAGGAACGCTAGAATGAGCGTGACCATGATGTCGTAGTGCAGACTGCCCCGCTCATAGGTCCAGAAGATGTAGTTGCGAAGAAGCCGCATCAGCGTACCTGCTTTCCGATGACGGTTTCGCCATTCATGTAAGGCACCAGAGCCGGGGGCACGCGCACGGTGCCGTCGGCCTGCTGGTAGTTTTCAAGGATCGCCAGATACGTCCGGCCCACAGCCAGACCGCTGCCATTCAGCGTGTGCAACAGTTCGCTCTTCTTCGCGCCCGCAGGGCGGTAGCGAATGCCGGCGCGCCGCGCCTGGAAGTCGCTGCAGTTGGAGCAGGAGCTGATCTCGCGGTAGGTCTGCTGTCCCGGCAACCAGACCTCAAGGTCGTAGGTTTTCGAGGAGCTGAAACCCATATCGCCCGTGCACAGCAACATCCGCCGGTACGGCAGGCCCAGCCTCTCCAGCACAGTCTCAGCATTACGGGTCAGCTTCTCGTGCTCTTCGGGTGAGGTCTCCGGAGTCGTGAACTTGATCAGCTCCACCTTCTGAAACTGGTGCTGACGAATCATGCCGCGCACATCCCGGCCGTGCGATCCAGCCTCAGCGCGGAAGCAGGGCGTGTGAGCGGTGTAGCTGATCGGCAACTGGCCCGCATCCAGCGTTTCGCCCGCATACAGGTTCGTAATCGGGACCTCCGAGGTCGGGATCAGCCAGTGATCGCCGTCCTTCAGTTCGCCTTCGTAAGGGCCGCTGTCGTCGCAGTGGAAGAGATCTTCGGCAAACTTCGGCAACTGCCCCGTGCCGAACAGGGTGCGCGAGTTCACCATGAACGGCGGCAGCACCTCCATGTAGCCATGCTCGCGGGTGTGCAAGTCCAGCATGAAAGCCGCCAGGGCACGCTCCAGGCGAGCTCCCTGGCCGAAGTGCACCACCATACGCGCGCCGGAGATCTTGGCTGCGCGCTCAAAATCAACAATGCCCAGAGCCTCGGCGATCTCCCAGTGCGGCTTCGGCTCGAAGTCGAAGCTGGCTTTTTCGCCCCAGGTCTTGATCAGGAGATTGCCATGTTCGTCGGCTCCCTCCGGCACGTCATCAGCCGGCAGATTAGGAATGGCCTGCAGTGTCTTCAGCAACGCAGCATCCAGCTCAGCGGCGCGGCCTTCCAGGCCCTCAACCTTTTCTTTTAAGGACTTCGTCTGCTCCATCACCGCCGCGGCATCGCCGCCGGCACGCTTGATGGTGGCCACTTCAGCCGAGAGCCGGTTACGCTCAGCCTTCAGGTTTTCCACCTCAGTGATAGCTGCGCGACGCTCCGCGTCCAGCGTGGCGAAATCGCCCAGCGCTGCCTCGGGGTCCATGCCGCGCAGGCGCAGTTTTGCCTTAACCACGTCCAGGTTCGCCCGGACAAATCCCAGATCCAACATAGTTGTCTCTATTCTATCGTCCGGCCCGTCCGGCTGCGCTATGCTGGCCGCGGAGGTGCAGTTCCCGATGCTCCGGTCCTCTTTACTGGCAATCGCCGCCCTTTTCGCCGCCACCGCCGTTTCGGCCCAGCAGCCCATGCCGCCGGACTACCGCGGGCCGCAGACCTTCATCCACGGAATCTACGTCACCCCGATTCCGAACGTGCCTTTCTCGGCCAATGTGGAGATCGTCTCCCACGTCAAACTCGATAACGGCACGGAGACGGTTCGCACCACCACGGCAAAGGTCGCCAGGCTCTCCTCAGGCAAGATCCGGAATGAACAGCGCCAGATGCTGCCCACCACGGTCAAGGCCGAGCCGGCGCTGCTCTCTGCCCATATCTACGATCCCCAGACACGGAAGAGCACCTTCCTCAATCCCTTCACGCATATTGCGCGCGAGATGATCCTTGCCCAGCCACCCCGCCCTGAAGCCAATTCCGTTCCTCTGAGGTCGCCTTCGAACAATCCTCACTATCGCGAGGAAGACCTTGGCACGCAGGAGATGGACGGCCTCCAATTGACGGGCATCCGCAAGGTCCGCACCATTCCGGCCCAGTTCAGCGACACCGGCAAGGATGTCGTCATTACCGATGAATATTGGTATTCACCCGTGCTGCAGATCTACATGCTGATCAGCCATAAAGATCCGCGCTCCGGCGAGCAGATCGTAGCCGTTCGCAAAGTCGACCGGCACGAGCCCTCGCAGGAGATCTTCGAAGTGCCCGCCGGATATAAAGAGGTCGACGAGACGCCGGTCGCTGTCGCGCAGTGATCTACTTCGCCATCTTTGTCTTCACCGCCTGATCCGGCGGAATCTCTTTCCCTGCACTGTCGACATAGTGAATATCGAAGGGGGTATCGGTGAAATTGAAGAGCGTCACTGCCGTTAGGGCGGTGAACTGATGAGCTTCCTTGGCTGGCAACACCAGGTAATCACCCGCCTTCAACGTTAGCGGCTTCATATCCTTCATCCGCATCTCGCCCTTAGCGGTTCCGCTAATAATGACCAGGCGCTCATTGGCTGCATGGAAGTGCCAAGGAATAACGCAACCGGCAGTAGCCTTCATCAGGATTGTGGACCTTCCCTTCGACGGGTCTCCCTCCTGAACCGCAAGCTGCGCGCATGCCGGCAGAGCCGGATGATGCGTCATTGTTGTACCAACCGCTGGTTTGAAAAGCATTGGCGCCGGCGATTGCGCGGCCGCAAAAGAACCGATGGATAAACAGCAGGCAAACAGGGCAACACTACGATGATCACAACGCATGGCACCCTCCCTAGGAATAAGTGCACACACGATACACCGCAATTCGCCTGTTTTTTGTCAAATTTACCTTCCAGACCGTGAAACGCCCATGGGCGATAACATAGAGAAAGAGTGATCAAGTCGCCCGACATGCGCGTTACTATCGCCGGCGTGGAGCTCCGTTCTCCTGTCATCGCCGCCAGCGGAACCTTCGGTTACGGTGTCGAATTTGAAGACATCCTCTCGCTCGACAAGATTGGCGCTTTCGTCACCAAGGGCCTCTCGGCTGAGCCCATGGCCGGCAATCCCTCGCCGCGCATCATCGAAACCGCCAGCGGCATGATGAATGCCATCGGCCTGCAGAACGTCGGCGTCCGCGCCTTTATCGAGGAAAAGCTTCCAAAGATTCGACAGATCCGCGGAGCCGTCTGCATCGCCAATGTCTTCGGATACACCGTCGAAGATTGCATTGAGGTCGTCCGCGCTCTTGACCAGGCCGACGGCATCGCTATGTACGAATTGAACGCCTCCTGCCCGAACACCTCGCATGGCGGCATGGTCTTCGGCACCGACGGCATGATGCTGTACGACCTGGTGGCGCGCATCCGTAGAGAGACCCAGCGGCCCATCATGGTGAAGCTCTCTCCCAATGTCACCAATATCGGGCAGATGGCCCGCGTTGCACAGGATGCCGGAGCGGACGCCGTCTCGCTGGTCAATACCTTCCTGGCGCTCTCCATCGATATCGAGACCCGCAAGCCGCGCATCGCTAACACAACAGGCGGACTCTCCGGCCCGGCGATCAAACCCATCGCAGTCCGTATGGTCCGGGAGACATCGCGCGCCGTGGCCATCCCCGTCGTAGGTCTCGGCGGCATTGTCTGTGCGGAAGATGCCGTGGAGTTCATGCTGGCAGGCGCCGCAGCGGTGCAGGTGGGCACAGCAAGCTATGCCGATCCGCGTGCGGTGGAAGTTATCGCGACCGGCGTGAGGTCCTGGTGCCGCTCGCACGACGTGGAGCGGGTGCGCGATCTTACCGGAGCCATGCTTTCCGCCTAAGGCCACTCTGACGTATGCTGGCACGGCATGCGCCGCTTACTGCTTCCCGTCGCCCTAAGTTTCGCCGCAACTGCCGTCTTCGCTCAGGAGACGGCCAAGCCTAAGCCAGAAGACACCGAAGTCTGGTCGCCGGTCCCGCCGGTTGTCACTCCCGCGGGCGCCGTCACTACGCCGCCTCCGTCGGACGCGATCGTGCTGTTCGATGGCAAAAGCCTCGACCAGTGGGTCCAGGTCAGCGACAAGTCTCCCGCAAAGTGGGCTGTCAACGGTGGCATCCTCACCGTGAACAAAGAGAAGGGCGTCGGCAACATCGAGACGAAGAAGACCTTCCGCAACTATCAGCTCCATATTGAGTGGCGTGTTCCTGCCACCATCGCCGGTGAAGGCCAGGGCCGCGGCAACAGCGGTGTCTTCCTTGCGTCTACCGGTTCCGGCGACGCGGGCTACGAGCTGCAGGTGCTGGACTCCTACCAGAACAAAACCTACGTCAATGGCATGGCCGGCAGCATCTACAAGCAGGCGATCCCGCTTGCCAACCCAGGCCTGAAGCCCGGCGAGTGGCAGAGCTATGACGTCATCTGGACCGCGCCCACCTTCAACGCCGATGGTTCTGTAAAGACCCCGGCCTACGCCACGGTGCTGTTCAACGGTGTGCTGGTGGAGAACCACTTCCAGC
>JAEKKE010000266.1 GCA_019510535.1 Acidobacteriota bacterium | reverse complement strand
CTATCGTCCCCAAGTAATACGCGAGAATTCCGCCACCAGGCTGGCGTCGGCGAAGGGCTGAAGCGAGAAACAGAGCAGGAAGATCACACCGCAGACAGCAATCACGCCAACCTGCCACGGCTCCATCTCATCGTCGAGCGGAACATTCGGATGTTTCATCGCTGGCAGCATCAACAGCATCGCCCACAGCAGCCACCCGATCCAGTAGACAGTTCCCAGCAGCATCAGCACGCCAATGGTGATCTGCGTACCAATGTGATGTGCTTTCGGAGAGATCGCGTAAAGGATATGGCCGCCATCGAGCTGTCCGGCCGGGATGAGGTTGACGGCCGTGATCAGCACGCCAACCCAGCTTGCCACCACCATCGGGTGCGGAACGATGTTATAGATATCCGGCAGCGAGTGATTCGATCCCTGCACCAGCACATGAAAGATCTGCAGCAGCAGCGGCGGATTGAACCGAACGATCGAAGAAGCCACCGGCTCCGGTATGGAGTTCGCCAGACCGACCCATGTGGTAACGACCGCAACCAGGAAGCCCGCAATCGGGCCCGAAGCTCCAATCAACAGCAGTGCCCGGCGGGAGCGGATGCGCGAGCGCAAGCGGATCACGGCGCCCACCGTACCGCTCAGCGTCGGAGCCGGCAACAGGTACGGCAGCGAGGCCCGCACGCCCACATAACGGCAGGCAGCATAGTGCGCGAACTCGTGCGCCAGAAGGATGGCCAGAAGCGTCAGGGAAAATGGCAACCCAAGCGGCAGAAGATTCAAATGATCTGCGATCCACACATGGGGAACGATATCTTCGCTGCTGGTCAGCGGCGGCTTGCCCTGGTTGAAGTTGACCATGTAGCGCATGCCGAGCGCCGTGGTCGTAAACAGGGTCAGGAGGAACAGCAACAGATGCACCCAGATGGGCGAAGATCCCGGACGACGCGCAGCACTTACCTGTGGTGCAGCATTTACCCGTGGTGCAGCACTTACCGGAGGTGTTTCAACAACGGGTTCGGCAATCGGGTTCAGGAGGCCGGCACTCATAGAACCGCGAGCTTCCTACGGCTCAGCGGGCAGCGACGCCGGGAATGCCCAAACTCAGCCAATGACCTGAAGATCCTTGCCGGGCTTGAAGCGTACTGCTTTTCCTGGAGTGATGCTGACCTCTGCGCCGGTCCTGGGATTACGGCCGATACCGGTCTTGCGCGGGCGCACATTGAAGACGCCGAAGCCGCGAAGCTCAATCCTGTCTCCGGATGCCAGTGTCTGCTTCATGGCATCGAAGATGGTGTCGACAGCCGCCTCGGCTTTCGTCCGTGGAAGGCCGGTACGATCCACAATCCGCTGAATGAGATCTTGCTTGATCAAGGAGGATTGCCTCGCCGCCATGGAATTCTGCACAGACTCGAAAAGACGCCATATGCATGTGCTGATGGTAGAAAGCGTTGAAAAGATTGTCAACGCGCAGCCCGTCCCGTAAGATTGCCTTTTCCGGCTCCCACTAAAAAGGGCATGGAATTTGTTATCCAAGGAGATTCACCCCAGACATGTCCATCAAGAGCGACCGCTGGATTCGACAGCAGGCCATCGAACACGGAATGATTCGCCCATTCAGCGAGAAGCAGGTACGGGAAGGCGTCATTTCCTACGGGCTGTCGTCGTACGGCTACGATCTCAGGGTCTCCGATGAATTCAAGATCTTCACGAACGTCAACTCGGCCATCATCGATCCAAAGCAGTTCGATGAGCGCTCGTTTGTGACGGTACAGGCGGAATCTGTCATTGTTCCGCCAAACTCCTTTGCTCTGGCACGATCGATTGAGTACTTCAAAATCCCCCGTGACGTACTGACTATCTGCGTTGGAAAGTCTACGTACGCTCGATGCGGCATCATCGTCAACGTGACGCCGTTCGAGCCTGAATGGGAGGGTTTTGTGACCCTTGAGATCTCAAATACAACCCCTCTGCCGGCGCGTGTCTACGCCAATGAGGGCCTTTGCCAGATTCTCTTCTTCCAGTCGGATGAACGCTGCGAGGTCAGTTATGCCGATCGCGGCGGGAAATACCAGAACCAACAGGGAATCGTTCTACCGAAACTCTAAAGTTCATCCACTGGTCTCTGTTGTCGTTCCCAGGCAAAGCACGAATTCCTCGTGTTGTGCCCGCAGCCCTTGTTGAGTAGAAATCACTGCGGAAATATGACACTAGCGTCCAAGAATCACCCTTTCCGTTTGGGTCTGATGACGACAGACCTCGTGCGCCTTGCCGGCCTCGAGGCAATCTTCGAATCATCGAGGATTGAAGTCGTCCCCATCGCCATCCCAGGCGGCTTCCGAGAGGACGAGATCTCTGTCCTCATCATCGACTCCCAGGCGACGGAGCATCCATTCGTTCTGCTGGCATCGCTCGCTCGCACGCATCCCTCGCTGCTCACCATGGTTCTGGGTGAGCGCACGGATCAGGAGTATGTCGAAAAAGTCATCGCCGCGGGAGCGCGCGGCTATCTGACCTACTCCGCTTCAGAGCGGGACTTTCAGATGGCGATTGACGCCGTCCGTGAAGGCTCCATCTGGGCGCCCCGGAAGGTACTGGCGAAACTCATCAGTCAGACTCCGGCTAGCAGCCGAACTACACCTGAGCCGCCGGAATTTACCCCGCGCGAGCTTCAGGTTTTGGAGTTACTCACCGCCGGACGCTCGAATCGTGAGATTGGGCTCTCCCTCGACATTGACGAGTCTACGGTGAAAGCACACGTCGGCCGGCTCATGCGGAAGGTAGGAGTAGCGAACCGTATCTCATTGACAATGTTCGCGATGCAGCATCTGTTCCCAATCTCGGGAAGGAAAAACCGGTAACTTTAAGCTGTTTGCAAACTAGTAAACTTTTTTAGCACTTACGTCGATAGACCTCCGTACCGTTGCGTACTCTCTCGTAACCACTCAGAGTAATCACAGCAACACAGACCTGGGAGAAGCGGGGCTGACGGATACGGGACCCACCGGGAACGCAGCCCCCATTTTTTTACCCCTCTACTTCTCCATTGATTCCTCTCCATCCGTTGATCCGATCACACCTAGTTCACCAGATCACACTTGGCTTTCTTCGCACTTGTTCCTTCGGGACAACTTCTCTAATTGCCCGTCCATCCATTCCAATAGGACGAGGCGCTTGCGCCCGAAAGGAAGAACAACATGAAAAAGTTTGCAGCAGCACTGTGTGGCACGCTGTTGACCCTGGCTCCACTGGTTCACGCAGCCGATAACGCTAAGGAGCTAAGAAGGCTGCCTTTGTTGTGGGTGGACAGTACGGCCAGGGTGTTACCACCTGCCGCACCGGCCACGGCTGGTCTGCTCCTGTCTTTGTGAAGCTGACTGGCGGCAGCGTCGGTTTTCAGATTGGCGGTCAGGCAACCGATCTGGTCATCATTGCGATGAACCAGAAAGGCATGCAGGACATGCTGAAAAACAAATTTAAGATCGGTGGCGATGCAGCAGCGTCAGCCGGCCCCGTTGGCCGCAACGCGCAGGCCGGAACGGACTGGAAGCTCAACGCCGAACTGCTGACCTACTCTCGTTCGAAGGGGCTGTTTGCCGGCATCGATCTGGAGGGTGCGTGGTTCGAACAGAATTCGGACGACACCCGCGACTTCTACGGCTCGGCAATTCCCTTTGAGACCATCCTGAAGGGAAACACTCCCACTCCTCCTTCGGCTCACCCATTCGTCAGCACGGTGGCGAAGTACTTCGTTACCGCCAAGGCATCCCAGTAAGCGATCGTGCATCTCAACACATGAGGCCGCCTGTCGGGCGGCCTCATGTATCTTCTGACTATAATGTCTGCCGCCGCACACATCACGCTAACAAAGGCACGGGGCGATACCTCGCACCTGCTCGTGGAAGCAGGTCTGGCGCTTTTCCGTGCAACAGAGAGCACGCAGGCCTTATGCCTCGCGGCTGATATTGGACGCTCTCTCTGTGGCGCGGAGGCCGGGGTCCTGCTCTATCGCCCTTCTGACACCGGATCAGTGTGGTGTGCCGAAGCCGGCGCGACTGTGACTCCGCTCGCGGTCGGCTTTCCAATACCCGATAAGATCATTCGCATCGACAACACCAGCACTCGCTTTAGCACGCCCGCTCTACCGGAACAGATCTCCCTCAAAGCGTTTCGCAGCTTGCTGGCGGTTCCACTGCCTCGCGCTACATCCGCGGGAGCGGGAGCCTTCGTCTATATCAGCGGTCGAACCGTTGCCTTTTCTGAGGAGGACGAACTCGCAGTCAGCGTGCTTGCGTCACAGACTACTTCCTGCCTCGAAGCCATCTATTTACGCGAACAGCTTTCCCGGCGTGCCGACCAGCAGAAGGAACACGCTAAACGTCTGAGCGAACTTGCAGCGATTGTCACCTCCTCCGACGACCCTATCCTGAGCAAAGACCTGAACGGCACCATTACAAGCTGGAATAATGCGGCAACCCGCGTGCTGGGCTATACACCCGAGGAGATGACCGGGCAATCCATCCTGAAGCTGATTCCACCGGAACTACACGCGGATGAGAATCTGATCCTGAGCAAGATCCGTGCTGGAGAACGGATCGACCACTTTGAAACCACACGCCTGACCAAGAGCGGAGAGCGGATTCCGGTCTCGCTGACGGTCTCACCGGTCAAGGATGAAACCGGCAGGATCGTCGGCGCCTCGAAGATCATGCGCGACATCTCCAATCGCAAGCGGATGGAAGAGTCGCTGCTGCAGGCCGAAAAGATCGCGGCCACAGGACGGATGGCCGCCACTATCGCGCATGAGATCAATAATCCCCTGGAAGCCGTAGTGAATCTGCTCTACCTGATGCGGCCCATGGTGACAGATCCCCAGGGCATGGCCTATCTCGAAACGGCTGAGAACGAGCTGGCGCGTGTCTCCCACATCGCTAAGCAAACCCTGGGTTACTATCGCGAACACTCTTCAGCAAAACTGAGCTCGATCTCCGATCTCGTCGAGAATGCTCTCAAGGTTTATGAGCCACGCTGCAAGGCCTACCGCATCGCGCTGGAGAGGCATCTGGATTCAAACCGGAAGATCGTGTTGCGCCAGGGCGAGATGCTGCAGGTGATCTCGAACCTCATCACCAACTCCCTCTATGCCATGCCGCAGGGCGGCACCCTGACCGTTTCGGTGCAGGACGTCTCTGGACCCCAGGATGCCTATGGGCCCTCGGATGGAGTTTTGCTGCGCGTTCAGGACACGGGGGTAGGCATTCCGCGGGAGAACCTCGAACGCGTTTTCGAGGCGTTTTTCACCACGCGAAGCACCATCGGCACCGGCATCGGTCTGTTTGTCGCGAAGCAGTTCGTAGAAGGCCATGGCGGCTCTATCCGCGTGGAAAGCAGCACCGCCCGGGAGAACCATGGAACTACCCTGGAGATATTTCTGCCCGTTCACACGTCTCACGAGCCGCAAAGTCCATAGAGTTTTCCCTGTGGGTGTAAAGCAGGCTTCCATCTATGGGGGTTTTCCGCAATGAAAACGCCTCTCCGAGCCCCGTCCGGGATACCCAGTAACAGGAAAAACGCTCTAGACTGTTGTTTTGGCACCAGGCACGAACAAATCCGCGACCTTTCGCCACTGGCTTGAATTCATTCCGCTGTGGCTTCTTGTTGGCGTTCTGCGCATCCTGCCCCGCTTTGTGGCCCGGATCGTTGGCGCCGCTATCGGCGCGGCGGCGTTTCATCTGCTTTCCCGTCTTAGGAAAACAGGACTCCGCAATCTGGAGATCGCCTTTCCGGCGATGCCTCCCGGGGAGCGGGAAGGTATCCTTCGCTCACTCTACCGGCACCTCGGATGGCAGCTCGCGGAGTTCTGCCAGATGGCGGGATACACCGCAGAGCGCGCCAGCCGGTTCATTCGCTACGAGGGTCTGGACAACTACCTGAAGGCACGCGATCAGGGCCGCGGCGTTCTGATCATCACAGGACATCTGGGAGCATGGGAACTCTCAAGCTTCTTCCATTCCCTTCGCGGCTTTCCGATGGCCATGGTGATCCGGCGTCTGGACAATCCGCTGGTCGACAGGTTCGTCAACGGAATCCGCTGCATGCACGGCAACCGAGTCCTTCACAAAGACGACTCCGCCCGCGGTCTGCTGCGCGCCATGCATCAGGGCGAGACGGTCGGCATTCTGATGGACACCAACATGACGCCGCCCCAGGGTGTCTTCGTTCCGTACTTCGGAACCCAGGCATGCACCGGCGCCGGCCTGGCGCGCGTTGCTCTCAAGACCAATGCCGCCGTGCTTGCGGGCTTTCTGCTGTGGAATGAAGCAGAGAAACGCTATGTGCTGCACTTCGGCCCGGAGATTGAACTGACCCACACCGGCGACCACGAAATGGACGCGATCACCAACACAGCTCGCTTCACGTTGGAGATCGAACGGTATGTGCGCGCGTATCCTGACCAGTGGCTATGGGTGCACCGCCGTTGGAAGACCCGGCCGGAAGGAGAAGCGAAGCTTTACTGACTTATGCTCCCCCATCTTCTGCTTGCACTGGCGCTTCAGACCACGACCGCGAACGAACCCATGAAACAGCTTGTAGATCCAGCAGTAGCGGCAAACTCGGATGGCATTGTCCGGCGTGCAGCGAACGGAACCGAGCAGGCTTTGCTACCGATCGGGTTTCCGAGCTCACATGCCGCCAACCTGCTGCAACTGAAGAATGGCGACCTGCTATGTGTCTGGTTTGCCGGCTCGTGGGAGGGAAACTCCGGTGTCGGCATCGTGCTGTCGCGGCTGAATCGCGGATCGCACACATGGACCAAGCCGCAGCTGATCGATAACCACGACGCCGAGTCCTACCAGAATCCGGTGATCTTCCAGTCGCCCGACGGAGCGGTGCACATCTATCACACGACGCAGGGAGCAGGCGCTGGAGAGGCGAACTCCAAGGTACTCGAAGTCGTCTCACACGATAATGGCCAGCATTGGTCTGCGCCGGCGGTCCTATTCGACAACGGAGGCTCTTTCACCCGCCATCCGCTGCTGGTTCTGGCGCCGAGGACCTGGCTTCTGCCCATGACCTATGTCACCAGCAAAGGCATCGGCGAGGGCGCCGAGACCAACTACTCCGCTATGAAGCTCACCCGCGATGGCGGAGCGCACTGGGAAGAGTGCGGCGTGACCGACTCCTTTGCCCGGGTGCAGCCGACGGTGGTTCAGATCGATTCCCATCACTTCGTCGCCTGGTTCCGCGATCGTAAATCGCAGTGGGTCTATCGCAGCACCTCGTCCGATGGCTGCCATTGGAGCAAACCCGAAGCAACACCTCTTCCGAACAACAACGCCTCCGTCCAGGCCTTCCGTTTGCAAAACGGACATATCGTGCTGGTCTTCAATAACTCCCACGATGACCGTTCGGGCTCTAAGCCCATACCTGGCCTGCGGAAACCGCTGTCGATCGCTCTGAGCGAAGATAACGGCGCAACATGGAGCTATGTACGCGACCTGGAGACAGGGCGGCCGGGATTCGGCATCGAGGAACAGCGCCCCAAAACGCCCGGACGTGAGGAGTATTCTTATCCAACCGTGACCCAGACCAGCGATGGCAGAATCCATGTGGCATTTACCTATCGCCGCCAGACCATCAAAGAAGTCACTCTGGACGAAGGCTGGATTCGACGCGGATCCACCGAGGGACTCTACAAGGGCTCCAGCACAAAGTGAGGTACGGAGGCACACCGCATGTTTGACCTTTCGCAGCTAGCAGCGAAGATTAC
Organism: Acidobacteriota bacterium; assembly: GCA_019510535.1. Classification (GTDB taxonomy): domain Bacteria; phylum Acidobacteriota; class Terriglobia; order Terriglobales; family Acidobacteriaceae; genus Terriglobus. Next base: position 2,116 of record JAEKKE010000266.1, on the reverse strand, counting down.
GGCCTCCGGCTGTCCCACCTTTGCCTCGGCCGATGAGGGCCCGGGTGAGATCGCTCGCGTCTCCGCCATCAGCAAAGCCACTCCGGATGCAGTTGTCTTCGCCAGTGATGAAAAGACGCTGGAGGCGGCTCTGCTTTCGGCTGCCGGAGCAATTCTGACTAAGCCTACGCTTGCTGCTGAGATCTCTGACCCTCGCATCGTTCTAACCAAAGACCCCCGGCTTGCCTTTTCTCTGGCAGCGCAATATCTTTCGGCTGCGCCGCAGACGGAGATTCATCCCTCTGCCGTCGTGGATGAGACCGCCGTCATCGGGAAAGGCGTAAGCATTGGTCCTTACACCGTGATCGAGGCGCGAGTCAGCATCGGCGATGGTTGCGTGATCGGGCCTCGCGTGACCATTCTTGCGGACACGATCCTTGGCGAGCGCTGCGTCATTCAAACCGGCGCCGTTCTCGGCTCCTTTGGCTTCGGCTATGCGCGCTCGTCTTCCGGAGCCTATACGCTGTTTCCGCAGCAGGGGACGCTGATCCTGGAAGACGATGTCGAGGTAGGCGCAAACTCCACCATCGACCGCGGCGCCCTGGAAGAGACCCGCATCGGCCAGGGAACAAAGATCGATAACCTGGTGCACATCGGGCACAACTGCCGCATCGGAAAACACGTGGTCATCGCGGCACAGACGGGCATCTCCGGAAGCTCCGTAGTGGAAGACGGAGCGATCCTCGGGGGACAGGTGGGTATCGGCGAAAAGGCCACCGTCGGTCCTGGAGTCATTCTGGGCGGCGGCGCGGGCGTACTCTCGAATAAGAAGCTCTTCGGAGCCAACCAGGTCTTCTGGGGCCGTCCGGCCCAGCCGCTGAAGCAATATCTGCGAGACCTGGCCAAACTGCGGAAGGACTAGGCCGTGTCACCCACTCCTGGCATGCTGGTCGTCATCGGCGGACACACACGCAACATCGGCAAGACCTCTGCCGTCTGCGAGCTGATACGCTCCTTCCCTGCCCTGCATTGGACCGCGGTCAAGATCACGCAGTACGGTCACAACGTCTGCTCCGCGAATGGCGAGCCATGTGACTGCCAGACAGCCGACCACACCATCGCTCTGACCGAAGAACGGACCTCGACCTCGGGGACGGACACCAGCCGGTATCTCGCAGCCGGTGCTGCCCGCTCTCTGTGGCTGCGCACCCGTCAGGGCCAACTCGCCGAAGCGATGCCCCGTCTCCGCGCCGAGCTGGCCAAGTCAGCCAACAACATCCTGGAATCGAACTCAGTGATGCGCTTTCTGCGACCCGAGCGCTTTCTGCGACCCGACCTCTACCTGCCAGTACTGTCGCCGGAGACAGCCGACTTCAAGCCCTCCGCTCAGTACGTCCTGGACCGCGCCGACGCCTTCCTGCTGACGGCAAAGCCGGACGCACCCGCCTGGCAGGGCGTCTCGCTAAGACTGCTTGCAGGGAAACCGCACTTTGCGTATACGGCTGGAGAACCATTCTCGCCCGAGTTGAAGGACTGGCTGGCGGAGCGTCTGAGCCAGAAAGCGGATGCGTTGGCGGTGTAAGCGCTGAAGGCGCGTTCTATATCAGCCTGGGGCAACGCCCCAGGTTTCGGGCGGCAGAAAACATAGAGGGCTGAAGGCCCGATCTATAGTTCTGCAGCAAAGGCGAGTCCTGACCACTATGAAGGACCTGCCCTTTCAACACGGGCCTCGGCCCTTCCTCTCCCAGGCGACAAACCTCACCTTCTCTTGGGAGTTATAGAGCGGGCCTTCAGAGTCTGTGTGAGTGAGGGATCTTCTCTTTGTTGAGTGGGCCTTAGTTGCTGGATTTTCTTTGTGGCGTCTGGATGCGAGTTGTTTATCGGGTTTTCTGCAGGACATTTTCTTTGTTGTATCGGAAGGAGTTGTTTTAGCGGGCCCCCGTCAGGAGATAGATACGCTTGAGGTTGTAGGCGGTGGCGGCGAGAGCGAACTCGGCCTGAGCCTTGGCGATGGAGCGTAGCCGGAAGGAGCGGAAGTTTCGTTGTTCTTTCATGATGCCGAAGACCGGTTCGACGATTCCCCTGCGTTTGCTGTACATCGCTCTTCCATCCGGATCTCGTAGCTTGTGGCGCATGC
>JAEKKE010000636.1 GCA_019510535.1 Acidobacteriota bacterium | reverse complement strand
ACGTGTGGTCTGATCTCCAGGGCCAGATCAACCTGCGTGCCTTGCTAAACGTGGCCCCGGTGAACACCACCAGCAGTTTCCAGGGCGCACCGCTCAAATACACCAACCAGCCCAAGGGTCATGCAACGCTGTTCGCCGACTACACGCTCGGTGACTGGAGCGTGGACGCCCAGTGGCACTGGTTCAGTGGCGGGACCAACATCCAGGTTTACGGACCCGGGCAGACTTTCTATGCCCAGCCCTATTATACCAGCTTCAGCACGACGGACTTCACCCTCACCAAGAAGATCACCTTCGACAGTGGCATGGTCATGTCCGCCTATTTCAACGTGCAGAATGCCTTCGACTCCGTTCCGCCCTATACCGTCGGATCGTCCGGAAACCCTGGGTCCATCTTTGGCGGAATCCCCCAAGGCGAAGACGTGATGGGCCGCTATTTCACCATCGGTATTCGCGGGAATTTGTAAGCCGCATAGCACTTCTCACTCAAAAGGGCGCTCCTAGCGGAGCGCCCTTTTTTGTTGCATCTGCACAGGCTTGGGCGGGCAGAAAGGCCGTGCTAGGACTCCCCCAACAACAAGAAGAACCAGAGCGGGGAAATGGCGTTGCGATCGGGTGGCATTGGCATTCTGGCATCGCTGTTGCTGGGTTTGGCGGGACCGGCCCGGTCCGAGTCTTTTGAAACCCGGCTTTCGCCGTCGCCTTTGACCGACGGCACCCGCGTCAACATCACCGGCGAGGGCAGGGCACTGGTGGAATGGGACGGCAATATCCTGTCGGTCAGCGGGAATTTCCAGGGCCTGGCGACCAACGCCACGACCGCAGCGATCTATGACGGCGTGGGAATCGGAATCCCCGGTCCCAAGGCTTTCGACCTGTCATTGACCCAGGATACCTCCGGCATGATCTGGGGCAGCCTCGCGCTCACCCGCAAGCAGGTCTCGGCCCTGCGCGCCGGTCACTTCTATGTCCAGGTCAACAGCGAGAAGGCGCCCGACGGCAATCTCACCGGCTGGCTGCTGCCGCCGCATCCTTTCGCCGGCGAAGGCGTGCCGGTGGCCGGCGCGGGCTTTCTGCCGCAACTCGACGTGCCCCAGAAATTGAGCAACCGATGAAAAAACTGTTGGGCACATCCGTCCTTGTAGCGGCGCTTTTGAGCGCAAGCGCCCTTGCGCTGGAACAGGGTCCCTTCACGGCGGAACAGGCGCGCAGCGGCCGCGCGCTGTATGTCGCCAACTGCGCCGCCTGTCACGGACCGGAGTTGAAAGGCGCGGGCGAGGCGCCGCCCCTGGCCGGCGGTACGTTCATGGCCGCCTGGGGCAATCGTTCGACGAACGAATTTTATAATCTGATCAAGAACTCCATGCCGTACGGCAATGGCAATAGTCTGGATCCCATCGTCTACAAAAACATCGTTGCATCTATTCTTTCCATCAATGGTGCGACACCGGGAAACAACCCATTC
>JAEKKE010000265.1 GCA_019510535.1 Acidobacteriota bacterium | reverse complement strand
AAATAGCGGTCGGCAGAAGCGGAGAACAGCAGGCCGCCCGCGGTCGTGAGTTTCGCCGATGACTGCATCACGTGAGATTTGATGTCCATCGTGAATTCTTTACTTTTTAGATCGAGACCGACCATGCGATCCGGCAAATCTCCGCCCTTCCCGGTACAGACATCATTAATCGAGAGATAGTAGCGATTGGTGTTCGGATCGTAAGAGCCGGCCAGGTAGTTGCGCGCTCCATTGTTGCTCGGGCAGCGTCGTACTCCCTGGGGAAGCACCGGGGGAAGAAGCGTCTTGGCGCCGGTCTTCGGGTCGAAGGTGAAGATGTTCTGCGCGCCGGGATCGCGCCCGAAGAGCCATTGGCCGGTTGCGGCGTCCACTGCTTCAATCACGCCGGGCTTGCCGGCCGTGAGCACCGCCTTGCGCTGCTGCCCCTGCCACTCCACAGGAGCGATGATGCGCTCGAAGGCATAGTCCTGGTCATAGGTATCGTTGGGCAGGTACTGGTAATACCAGACCAACTTGCCTGTGTCCGGATTGAGGGCCAGCGTGGACTCGACATAGAGCGAGTCGCCATGCGTGCCGCCGGCAGGGTTGTAGGTCCCTCTGTCGATCGACGACCAGGGGAAGGGCGAGCCTACGCCCACATAGAGCAGGTTGAGTTCGCGGTCGTAGCTGGGTGGTATCCAGATCGATCCGCCCCATCGCTTATTGGCAGGTACGTTGTTCCAGGTCTCGTCTCCTGGCTCGCCAGGCTGCGCAATGGTGTTGAAACGCCACAACTCCTTGCCGTTGTCGAGGCTGTATGCAGCGACAAAGCAGCTTGAGCCTCCGGGCGCGCAGCCACTGGCACCCATGATGACCTTGTCGTTGACGACCAAAGGACCACCGTTATAAACGCGGTGGCTCTTGATGTAATCGTCAGTCACAACGTCCCAGACCACCTTGCCTGTCTTTGTGTCCAAGGCGATGATGTGCATGTCCGTCGTGGGGAAGATGAGCTTGTCGCCGCCAATGGCGAGAGCCCGCTTGGTTCTGTAGAAGACATCGCGGTGGTACAAGGCAGGAATGTCGTGATGGAACTGCCACAGGAGGTTCCCATTGCGCGCATCGAGCGCCTGCACCGTCTCACCGTAGTTCCAGACGTAGAGGATGCCGTCGTGCACCAGCGGCGTGAATTCGGTAAAGCCGGTGGAGTTCAGGCCCCAGGTCCATGCCACCTTCAAGTTCTTCACGTTGCCACGATTGATTTGGTTGAGCGGACTGTAGCCCCAGGCGTTGTAGGTGCGGCGCCACATCAGCCAGTCGGCGGGAGATGGATCGCGCAGCATCGCATCGGTGACGGGAGTGACCCGATCGAGCGGAGAGCTAAGCTGCTTCAGGTGCATCTGCGCAGCCGCATCGAGTCCGATTCCTGAGCGGTCCGTGATGTTCAGAATTTCACGAGGGCCGTTGCTGCCGTAACGGCCACCTACTTGGTCCGGCACGCCCATCACCGCCGGTGCACTTGGGTTCGCCTGCCCGCTGAGGACCTCGCCGATAGGAGCCGGCGAGCCGGCGGTCAATGCCTGAGGCCGCGGTGGCGCCCCATTGCGCTGGAGGATGAACGCCACTACGGCCAGGGCATCTTCACGGCTAAGCGATCCAGGGCTCGTCAAGGGCATGCTCTCGGAGATCGTTCCGAATAGCTCAGCCAACGTCCTTGACTGCCACTGCGACTGGAAGGTATTGCCAGAGAGGGCCTGCGCGTTGAACGAGCCTTGTAGATTCTCTCCATGGCAGGTGGCGCACTTCGCGCTATAGACGGCGGCTCCGTGCTCCGTCTGCGCTGTGCCTGCGCCGGAGGCGGCTTGCGCCGGCGCGGCGACCTGGCCCCTTGTGGCAATTCCGAAGATCAAAAGTCCCACCCCGCAGATCAGTGCGGCAAGTGTCCGCATACCAGCCTCCTTCTTGGTCCATGTTTGTCGCCTGCACTTTGTGGCGCTCAATCCTAACAAGTAAACGCTTACTTCGGGTATATAGTGCTGTGGTCGAGTCCGGCTCCATCTTTTGTGAAGCGAGGCAGATGAAATGAAGAAGGGCATCATCGGCACTACTTCCCGCCAACCAGCAGTTGCTTTCCTCGTACTGGCTGCCCTATCCCTGGCAATATCTCTGCCGGTGGCCGCGCAGCCGATCAGCCTCGGGCGGCTGCAGACCGGCGCGGCTATAACATTTACCCGCACCGCATCCGGCGGATGGGGCATTGAGATCGCCGGCGGACCGGCTCCGCGCATCGCACAGCCGAAGCCCGCGGCCATTGAGGTCTACCGCGCTGACGACGACATCCGCGAACTCTCAGCCGGTTACAAGACGATTCGTCGTACCGCGACCGGAATCGATGCCACAGCCGACGTGCCCTCAGCCGATGGAGTCGTCTTCCATGTGCATGATGCCTGGGGCTTGAGTGGCGGCGTGCTCTCCGTTCGCCGTGAGGTTAGGGTGCAGGGCAATGCCTCGGGCGGTTTCAGCTCTGCCATCGACCTCTCGCTCGACCGCGCCATCGGCTGGACCGACATCAACTTCATGGCGCCGGGCGCCATCTATGCCGATCCCACCTACGATGGAGATCGCTCTCCCGGCGGAACGCTGACCTACAACGCGCGGCGACTGGTGATGCGCGAGGACATCCTCGCCGCACCGCTGTTCGCACTCTCTTTTCAAAACGGCGCCTCTATTGCGATGCTCGATCCGCACCCGCGTGGCGACTCAATCGAAGAGGAGACGAAGCTCACGAAGCTCGTGATGATCGACCCACGCATCCAGTTCGGTGCGATGGGCACGTGGCAGGCAGAAGATGGCGCAGTTCAGCTTGGCTTCCGCTACCCCTCCACCAGCACGGACTTCGGCGGTGGCCGGCCTGCCGGCGTCCGTCCGGTCACTTCGGAGACGCGCGCTTCTACCACTCCTGCCCCTCTCGCAACGTCCGCCACTCCGCCCGCCATGCGCTGGATACGCCGCTATCACCCAATCAGCGACGGGTTCACGCACGCGTACGAGGTCCGCTTCCGCTTCGGTGAGGACGAGTCCTTCCGCGACGTGACGCGCGATGCCTGGCGCTGGGCGTGGGACACGCTCAATCCTCCCGTGCTGGACCTCGACGTTAACCTCGTTCGTCGTGTGCTGCTCGATCATCTGGAAGCAAACGCCATGACCATTGACGGCCGCACTGGCATGCCATTCGTGCTCAACACGATGCAGGAGATGACGCAGTGGAACAGGACGATGATCGCCATGGGGTTTGTCGGCAAGAACCTTGAGTGTGCCGACCAGTTGCTGCAGGAGGGTGACCGTGACCACACCGAACGCGGCCGGAAGATGCGTGAGACCGGTCTCGCCATCATCGCCTCCAACATCAGGGCGCTGCACTCTATTCCGCTTGAGGCAACGGGCTACGACCTCAGAACAGGCAAGCCGTGGGACCACATCTGGGTCGCGCCCTGGCTGCGCAACGCGACGGAAGATATGACCACACTGATGCACGCGTATCAACGCGAACAGGCTCTAGGCCGCGAGCAGGCGGAGTGGCTCGCGTGGGTCAAATCGTACTCCGACTGGCTCGTCGAGCAGCAGCGGCCCGACGGCTCCTACCCACGCCGTTGGAAGCCAGGCACGAATGAAGTCATGGAGCCGACCGGCACTAGCGGCTACAACGTCGTGCCGCTCTTCGTGCTGATGACGCAGATCACCGGCGACCCCAAATATCAGGCCGCCGCCATTCGCGCGGCGGAGTATGTCTGGTCGACATGGGGCACACGCGGGCTCTTCATCGGGGGCGCCAGCGACAACCCCAACATCACGGACAAAGAAGCGGGCATGCTGAGCCTAGAGGCCTACCTCGCACTCTACGATGCAACGAAAGACCCCAAATGGCTGGAGCGCGCCAAAGCCGCCGGCAACTTCGCCGAAAGCTGGATCTGGATTTGGAACCTTCCCATGGCTGCCGACGCCGACGACGCGCAACTGCATTGGAAAAAGAGTGTCCCCACGGTTGGTCTGCAGGACATCACCGCGGCCAACACCGGCAGTACCGACGAATATCTTGACTGGGCAGTGCCGTCCTATGCCCGCCTCTACAAGGAGACCGGAGATCCGCACTATCTCGCTGTTGCACGCGTGCTGCTGATGGACACTAAGTCAATGGTTGCGCTGCCGGGCCGGCAGTATGACATGAGAGGCCCTGGCTGGCAGCAGGAAAATTTCCGCCTCGGCCCTGGTCCGAACGGCCGCGGAGTAGGCTCGCACCGGCACTGGCTGCCGTGGGTCTCAGCAAACCACCTGCACGGCATCGTCGGCCTGGACGACTACGATCCGGCCCTGTACAAACAACTCTCTGCAAGACCGGCCGCGAAGAGCACCGCGAAGGAGTAGTTGCGCCGGCTCGTATTGGCGCCAAGAGGAGTATCCATGATTCGTGACACACGCGCCCTCCTGCTAACGTTGTCTTTCATTCTGGCGGGTGCAGCGGCCACCCACGCCTCCGATCCGTCCATATCGTCGGCGCTGCCACCGGCCAATCCGCTCAAGGCCAGAATCACGAACGGCATCGTCACGGCGAAGCTCTATCTGCCCAGCGCAGACAAAGGCTACTACCGCTCGACGCGTTTCGATTGGTCGGGAGCCATCTACAGTCTCAGTTATAAAGGGCACGAGTACTACGGTCCGTGGTACGACAAGATCGATCCGACGGTCATCAACTGGGTCCACCGCGATGGACTGGTCGTCTCCGGGCCGTGCAGCGCGCTCATGGGGCCGGCTAATGAATTCCAGAAGCCGCTTGGGTTCGACGATGCCAGGAGCGGCGGCACCTTCATTAAGATCGGTGTCGGCGTGCTGCGTAAGGACGACGGCCCTTACAACAGCTATAAGCCATACCCAGTGCTCGACCCGGGAAAGTGGACCATCCGCAAGTCGCGCAATCAAATCGTCTTTACACAAGAGCTCTCCGACCCCCACTCCGGCTACGGCTACGTCTATCGCAAGACGGTGCGTCTGGAAAAGGGCAAGCCGGAGCTGATCATCGAGCATAGCCTCAAGAACACCGGCAAACTCGTCATTGACTCCAATGTCTACAATCACAATTTTGTCGTGCTCGACCATCAGCCGCCCGGCCCGGACTTCACCTTCCGCGTGCCGTTCTCGATCCACATTGCGCCTCCGACACCCGGCCGTCCTCCGCGCGTCAATAACTTCACAGTGGTGCGCGACAATCAGATCGTCTACCTCAAGCCGCTCTCCAGTACAGACGAAGCCGTAGTCCAGATCCAGGGCTTCGGTGATTCCGCCAGGGACAATGAGGTCGTGATGGAGAACAAGAAGGTCGGCGCGGGGCTGAAGATCTCGAACGACCGCCCGATCAGCCGCGAGCTGCTGTGGTCCATCCGCACAGTCCTCGCGGTTGAGCCGTACATTGCAATCAATGTGCAGCCTGGCAATGAGTTCACCTGGACAGACACGATCGACTACTACACGATGACAGCGACTCATTAGAGCCCACCTACAAAGGAATTGCTTACTGGCTCGATTCTTCCACGATTGCCAGGTCCCAGGGAGCCAGTGTCAGGATTGAGTCTTTTGCGGCAGCCTTGCCATCGAGCAGGTTGGCGCCAACGCTGTAGGAATAGGTAGCCTTCTGCTCGGCAGACGAGTAGTTGAAGTAGTAGTGAATACGCTTGCCCAGCTTGTTCATGCCGTGTTGGACGTGGATGGCGGCGGGGAGCGACTGGTCGGGGCCTGTAACGCCGGCCTTCTGGAGTTCACTACGCAACACTGCCGTTTGAAGCGCGTCCGTGAGGTATGTTCCTTCGTAGAGCAGCGTGCCGGAGCCGAACTGGTTTTCCGTAATGGCAGGCCACTTCCCAAAGAACGGGTGATCGTAATAGGC
>JAEKKE010000264.1 GCA_019510535.1 Acidobacteriota bacterium | reverse complement strand
AGTTCAAGGAGACCGTCGGTTCTTCTCCGATGGAGTATCTGACGCGGTGGCGCATGCTGCTGGCTGCCGATAAGCTATCCAACTCCTCAGACCCAATCTCTACGGTTGCGTTGTCGCTGGGGTATGAGTCGGAGAGCGCGTTCAGCACTGCGTTCAAGCGGGAGATGGGATGTTCGCCGCGCCAGTATGTGCGTGGGTGTGGAAACAGCTATATCTCCGAAACAAAAGATGGTTCAAGAAAAGCTCGAATACCCAAGTCCCGGAGGGACACTGACCCCAACGAAGCAAGTTCGTTGGGGACCCCGTAACATGGGGCACTCGGTGCATGGGCAGACCCTCAGTTTGTAACGTCGAGCGTTTATGATTGGTCGACACAAGCTCATCTCCTAGGGATGGACCTCTCATGCGCCGACGCAGTCTTTGCTTTCTCCTGCTCTTTGCCTGCACCTTGCGTTGCTTCTGTCAGAACCCTCCTGATCTGACGGAGAAGTTCGATTCCCTTTTCAGCTCTGCGCTCTCGATTGGAGTCTTTAATGGGGTGGTGCTCATCGCCTCCGGCGATCGCATCATTTATCAGAAAGCATTTGGGCGCGCGGATGCCGAAGCCCATCAGCAACTAAGCCCCGAGATACGCTTCCAAATTGGGTCAATCTCAAAAGAGTTCAATGCCGCCGGTATAGCGTTGCTGCAGCAACAGGGGAAGCTGCGCTTTGACGAGCCCGTCGGGAAGTATCTGACCTGGCTGCCGGCTTGGTCACAGAGGATCAAGGTTCGTGACTTGCTGCAGTACACAGCCGGCCTGCCCTCCATGCCGGAGATGACCGAAAGCGAGTACCGCAAACACTTACTTGCGGTGCAGCAGCTTGCGGCAGAACCCGGCACGGTCTACTCCTATGACAACGTCTGTATCTATCTGCAGAAGCAGTTGATTGAGCAGGTCTCCGGCATTCCCTACAGCCGGTTCGTCCGCACAGAGCTGCTGGACCGCGCCGGCATGAGCTCCAGCACGATCGACGACGCTCCGGTTTCCCTGCTGGCAAAGCCGTTCGACAACGACTTCAAGGCCATGACACCGGCAACCACGTCCTCGGGATGGACACTCACCACCGCCGGCGATCTGCATCGCTGGAGCAATCTGTTGAATTCCGGCGCCTTCCTGAACGCCGCGGCGCTGGAACCTCTTGCACAAGGCTTTCCTGGTGGAGAGGCCAGCCTTGGCCACGCCCTGCTGCAAGAGGGCAAGCTTGCCGAACATCAGCACGATGGCTCCGGCAACGGATACGAAGCGCTGCTCTACAGCGATACCCGGCAGCACATAACCGTCATCCTCCTGAGCAATAATCAGAATTTCAAACAGTACAACCTGAAGGATGCCGCCGTCGCAATCCTGCACGGCGAGTCTTTTCAGGTTCCGAAGAAGTCGCTCTATCTCGATCTCCGGACAAAGGCGCTCGCAAACCTGGATGCCGGCATTGCCTTTTACCAGGACGTGAAGCAGCATCATGCTGACCACTACGATCTGTCAGACGAGAGCGGCGATCTGAACTCCACGGCGAAGTACCTGATGCGCCGCAGCAGGTACGACGAGGCGCTCTCAGTGCTGCAACTGGCGGCTACACTTCACGTACCAGAGACGCGGCTCTCCTACATCCGGCAACTGATCGCCCAGTGCTACGCGAAGAAGAATGACCGCAATCTCGCCATCGTCTACTACAAGCTCGCTCTGGAAAACGATCCGAAGAATCAGCAGGCCCAAGGTGAGTTGGAGACGATCGAGAGGGCAACACCGTAGCCCTCTCAGGAGACAACAACCATGCGGCCCACGGTGAAGGGCGCGACTGCACTGGCGATGCGGCCGAGGTTGTAGGCAAAGCCCATCGCTCGTCCCCGCAGCGCCGTGGGAAAGGCCTCGCTGGAGATGACGGAGAAGCCGCTGAAAAAGCCGGTACCCCAGAAGCCGACAACCGGACCGAGCAGCAGCAACGCCGTCGGCGTCTTCACCACTGCATAGAGCGGCACGACCAGCGCGGCCATCAACAGAAAGGTGACGTAGACCGGTTTGCGTCCGAAGCGGTCTGCCAGCGGACCAAAGCTGACGTAGCCAAGAAACGTACCGAGTTGCATCACGATGGTGAAGGTGGACGTATGCAGCACGTCGAGGCCGTGGCCGCCTTTGCTTACCGGAGCCGAAAGAAACGATGGCGCCCAGGAGAAGAGTCCCCACCAGGCGAAGAGGCTGGCGGCGTTCATGCTGGTGATGACCAGTGTGCGCTGAGCGAGCTTGCCGCGGAAGAGTGCGCTGGCAGATACGTTGGTCGCAGGCGTCCAGTGTTCCGGCTCCTTCACCTTGCGCCGGATCCAGATGGTAATCAGCGCGGGGAACAGGCCTGCGAGAAAGACGGCGCGCCAACCGAAGTGCGGCATGATGAGCGCGACAACTCCTGCAGCCAGCGCGTACCCGATGGCCCACGCACTCTGCACCAGCGCCAGAGCCTTGGCCCGGTGCTGTTGCGGCCAGGTTTCCGCAACCAGCGCTGCGCCCGCAGCCCACTCGCCACCCATGCCGATGCCGAGTAAGAACCGGCAGATTGCAAGCTGCGGAACCGTGTGGACGAAGGCGCAGAGGCCGGTACAGACGGTATAGATCAGGATCGAAAGTGAGAGAGCACGCGTGCGGCCCAGGCGATCCGCGACAAAACCGAAGCCGATACCTCCGGCAGCGGCGGCGATCAGGGTGAAGCTCATGATCAGACCAGCCGTGGTGGAGCTCATGCCAAGGTCTTTCTGCGCCGCTGGAATGACCATGGAGTAGAGCATGACGTCCATGCTGTCGAGCATCCAGCCGAAGCCGGCGGCCAGCAAGGTGTTACGCCGCGCCGGCTGTTTCGCCAGGGACCAGAAGGCTGGATTGTTTGCCAGGCTGTCCGTCAAAGCTGCTTCCTGCTTCAGAGGGTTAGTGATGCGCCGGGGTTGGAGGTGCGGGCTGCGGCGTTGCGGGCGTCGGATTCGTCTCCAGCGGCTCACCAGCCGTGCCGGTGGGAGCGGTGCCTGCTGTTGCCGGCTGCCCCGTTGCCGGCTGCCCAGGTGCCGCCGCCGATGTGGCTTCTTTGGTCTCCGGCAGAACTGGGCGATCGCGGTTCACAGACCACTGCACGCCATCGAAGAACTCCTTCTGCGTACGCTTGATCTTGAACTTGCCATCGGTAAGGAACTGCAGGTGAGCATGATCGTATGCGAGCCCGGCGCTGGCGACAAGATGTAACCACTCGCCACGGGCGGTTTCGTCCGGAGCCTCGGTATAGCCGTCGTCGTAGGTCACGTCCGGAAAGCGCGCGCTGAAAGCTGACGCGCGTGCGCCCGGCTGCTGGCCTGTGACTGCCATGTAGACGCGCACACCTTTATAGATGGGCTGCTGGAAGGCGCGCGGATCCCACTGCTGACCATAGCGGAAGTAACGCGCGTTCATACGCGCATTCATGTCAAGCACACCCGGCGCCTTTGCCATACCGTCGACGATGTAATCGCGTAGTGTGTAATTCACAGTCTTACTCTGCGGATGATCGGCATCGTTGAAGTAATAGAGGCTGGTGAACCATCCACGCGGAGCCCACCAGGCGCGTCCCAATTCTGCTCCGTTGCGGGAGATGACCCAGGCCGAGTACTCGGAGAAGGGCTGCACCCATTCGTGGGACGGATAGCCGTGCGGGTTGAGGAAGCCGTCAGGCAGCCACGCCTCCCAGAGCTGACGCCGCGTGCGCGACTCGGGATAGAGCGGGTCCTGCTCCCACAGGCCGGTGATCATGTCAGCCGTGAGCGAGGCATGATAGCCGGCATGCAGCATGTTGTCTGGCGTGATCTTCGCCAGGTCCATCGCCAGCTCGGCGCCGTCAGGATTGGTGATGGGATGAAGAACGACGTTGACCTTCTCAAGCGACTTCCGCCGCGCACTATCAAGGACAAGCTCTTCTGCAAACTTGTGGATGTGGCTGGTGCTGCTGACCTCATTGGCGTGCTGGCGGCCGGAGTAGACGATGGCCGCCTTCAGCGTCGTCTCCTTCGCCATGGAGCGCAACGCGGAGGGCGTGGGCAGCATGAGGTCCGCCGCCCAGATGTTATTGCCCATGTAGCTGCGGCCCATCCAGTAGACGTTCACACCGGGGAAGGTAGACAGGCGCGAGAGCAGGCGCTCGTTCTCCTCAAGGCCGATAGGTTGATCCCACTGTACGTAAGTCTTGTCAGATTTCTGCACAGCGGGGGCAACGTCAGCGATCTGCGGACGGGGATGCACCGGCGCGGGTACGGCAGCCTGCGCAGTAAGAGTCTCGGGCTTGGTGTGCTCGGCTGGATGCAGTTCGAGCGGGAGATCAAACTCGAAAGCAAGTTGTTTCAGATGTGGATAGGAGAGACGCGCGGTGTAGAGGCCTGCCGCGTGCATCTTTTCAAGCCACGCAAGCTCTGCCTTCGCCTGTTCGGCGGAAAGGACAGTACGCTCCAGAGTGTCTTCGGTGACGAGGTTACGCCACTCTTCAAACTTGTCTTCATTGCTCGCGACGGGAAGGCTCCATGTGAGCGCGGTCACGGAATCGGAGCCCTGCTGGATGCGGGTTGCTACCAGGCGAGGGTCGCCGGCTTCAAGCGCCGAAAGATCGCGCTTGAACTCATCGCCCGCATCACCCGCCTTCCATGCGAGCTTGACTTGTGGATGCGAGGCATCGCTGCCATAAAACTCCACATGAATGCGCGGATCTTTACCCTCATCGGAGAGATGCGCGATGGGGACGATGCGCCCCATATAGTCCATGATGCCGGTCGAGAAGGTATTGCCAAAGATATAGAAGGAGTTCTGCGTCGCGAAGAGAAGATCTTCCTGCAGGCCTTCGAGCGAGGAGATACGTTCCTGATCGAGCCCGAGAGCGTAATCGGGCTCGCTCATGTGAAAGTCGACCTTGATGGTGTCGAAGAGCGGCTGATACTCAAGCTTGGGTTTGCCGTTGCTCTGCGCCAGAATCTGGTGAATGATCTTCGGCATGGTTGTGTCCTGGTAATGCTCCCAGAACATCTCCACGTCCGTCGGCACACGCTCGGTTACGATGCACGATCCATCGGCAGCGCTAAAGGTCACCCAGCCCGTCTCAATGCCGACCTGCTCGTAGTTATTGAACTCAGTGGAGTAGGGCCGTTGATGTACATAGGTCGTGAACTCGCGAGTCAGGATTTCCTTACCGCCTTTATCAAAAGCGCGGACGCGATAGGTGGGGCCGCCGTCGCTGCTCATCTTCTTGAAGGCAATGTTGACCAATGGAAGCTTAAGGTCGCGAGCGAGCATTTCGTCAACGGGATAGAGCTCCTGCACCCAGCGCTCTTCGGTGCGCATCGTGGATTCGCTCTTAGGATCGCGGTAGGGTGCGAACTCGATGATGAGCTTGTCTGCGTGCTTCGTGGCAAGTTCCGGCTCAACTGAGTCGACCAGCCAGCTATATCCCTGCTTGTAGGATGAGAGGACTTCCACACGCGCATTCTTCACACCTGCTGCATCGAGCGCAGACTTGAGTTGTGCGGCGAGAAGCTTGCGTTGCCCGGGGCTTTCGCTCACGCCTGCCTGCACCAACACAGGCTCGCCCGCATGCGCTTGCGCAGCGAGTTTCTGCGCCGTCGCCAGCATACGCTTGCCCTCCCACTCAAAGGTGAGATCTTCGGCGAAAGTAGGCGTGGCCTGCTTGAAGGGCGCAACCTCAGACTGCAGGTGCATGGGAACATCGCCGTCGCAGCACTTCACACCAGCGTGTTTACTGCCGGTAACGACTTCAATATTCGTCGTATGCAGACGCTCGGCAAGCATGCTGCGAATAAAGCTGTTCAGCTTGGGGTCAACCTCATCGACATCGACATCGGCGCGAATGCTGGTAAGTCCGGTGGGGTGATCCTTCGCAAGCTTCGCCGACCACTGATCGAGATGGTAGAGCGCCGCCGCGGCCTGCCCCACATCGGACTTCTGTCCGAAGAAGTGCCGCAGGTCGTCACGCACCTCTTCCACAGAGGCGTAGCGCTTGTTCGGCTCCCAAAGATAGGGCAGATGGCTTGCAGCATAGTCGAGTGCCGCCGTAGCGCCCGCGCTGTCGCCGCGAATCAGCAGAGCATCACTCTTACCGGCGGCATGATCCACGATGCGCAGCTCGCCCTCGCCGGCAGCAAGTGTCGGAAGAGCCTTGCCTGCACCCGGTTGCATCTTGTCGAGATCGATGTTCGGTTTGGCGGCGAGCAGGTCGCGCAGGTGGTCGGCTGCGGGCGATCCTTCCGCCATCACCGGAGTTCCCTGCAACTGCGAGGGCGTAACGCCGGTTTCAGGCACAGCCAGCGGAAGCGTAATCCCGACCGTCTCAAGACCGATGCGTGCTGCCAGATTCGCCATCG
This sequence comes from Acidobacteriota bacterium, assembly GCA_019510535.1. Taxonomy (GTDB): domain Bacteria; phylum Acidobacteriota; class Terriglobia; order Terriglobales; family Acidobacteriaceae; genus Terriglobus. The sequence goes on along the minus strand of JAEKKE010000264.1, from coordinate 1,317 downwards.
CGATTCCCTGCGGACCTGCGGAAACGTAGAGCTTTGCGGCGGTACCGGCAGGAATAGGCTTCTTGGCGTTGCCGGTCAGCAGGCCTTTGATGGTGTAAAGCCGGGCGAGATCGAGGACGCGGGCATCACCGTTGCCTTCCGGCATCGCTGGTAGCGCACCGGCGCGAGCCGCCGTCGAACCAGCGAACGTCAGCGGTGTATCGCCAAGCATGATCTGCACCTCACGTACGGCGCCGAATGATACGGGTGTTCCAGCTCCTTCTTCCGGCTTCAATAGCTTCTGCAGTGTGGCAACATCGATCGTTCCGTCTAGCTTCAACACCGCGCGGCGAATGCCGCCATTGTTACCAGCAAAGACCAGTGCCTGCAGTTCCGTCTTAGCGGTGCTCTTCCCTTTTACGAGTGCGGCATTGATGTTCTTTGCGGGTAGGCCGATCTTGTCCCCCGGAACAGACCATAGGAACGGCGCGCGCTGCGCATACGCATTGGCAGCATTCAGCAGACCTACGGGATCCGGACCGACGACAGCAATACCGCCGTCGACCGCGACCACGGCTCCTTCGCCGAAGCCCAGCGTACCGGCCACAGCACGAACAGCCGCGGAAGCTGCCGCGGGAACCGCGCTCTCGCCAATCCAGATATTCGGTGCGCTCCCGGTACATCCTGTCACAGCCTGTGGAGCCCCTTGAATCACCACAGGCAACGTCAGTGCGGAGGTCTCATAACCTACACGCGCTGACAGATTGGCGGCAGCAGCGTTCTCGGCGGCATTTGGATTCGTTGGGACGATAATGTGTCCGCAAACAGCATCCGCAATCTTGTCACCGTTGGTGTCCTGCAGCAGCATACCGGGCTGCCATGGGTTCTCGAGGAAGGTCTCCTTCTCCACCGCGGGTGCGGGAGCCGCGGCATCCGCCGCTGGGGTGGGCTTCGATGCCGCCGCTGGAGCAACAGGCTTCTTCTTCTGACTGTGCAGCGGCGACGCGGCTGCGAGCACAAGCGTGCATGCGATCGGCAGTGCAAGACGTTTCATCGAGATCTGTCTCCGTTCACAGGTTTGGTGGAGTTGACGGGAGGAAGAGCATTGGGGGGGCCCGAAGGCTGCGGTGGCGCATGACGCGACGCGCGCAGATAAAGCACGGCATACGTACCCAGCCAGTGTGAACCCAGATAGCCCGCATCGGGAAGGCCCTTCAAACCGCCGGCAGCGTTAATGGCCGCAAGCTGCTGCAGCAGGGCGACGCGCGCGTCTTTCGCTGGAAGCGCATCGGCGATCTCGGTCATGGCGTAGGCACGATCGAAGGCAAGACCGATGAG
>JAEKKE010000263.1 GCA_019510535.1 Acidobacteriota bacterium | reverse complement strand
ATCCACCAGGATGCCGATGGCGAGCGCAAGGCCGCCGAGGGTCATGGTGTTCATCGTTTCGCCGAGGGCGGAGAGTACGATGATGGAGCTCAAGATCGAGAGCGGGATTGAGACCGCGATAATCAGCGTACTGCGCCAGCTGCCGAGGAAGAGCAGGATCATCAACGCCGTGAGTGCTGCGGCGATGACGCCCTCACGCAATACGCCCACGATGGATGCCTTCACAAAGATCGACTGATCGAAGAGCTCCGTAATCTTCAGCCCCGGTGGCGCGGCGGCACGCGAGGCCGGCAGTACATCGTCCTTGATCTGCTTGACGATATCGAGCGTCGAGACCGAGCCGGTCTTCATGATGGTGAGCAGAGCCGCGGGCTTTCCATTCGACCGCGCAACGTTCTGCTGCACCGACCATCCGTCACGCACATGCGCCACATCGCGCATGTAGACCATCGCCCCGTTAACTTGCTTGATGGGGACATCATTCAACGAGAGCGCATCGACGGGGCTGGAGTTGGTACTGACGGTATATTCCGTGTTCTCAACTTTGGCCGTACCGGATGGCAGAGTCACGTTCTGCGCATTGATGGCGCTGGTAATGTCAACCGGCGTCAGGCCTTTTGCCAGTAGCGCATTCTGGTCGAGATCGACCATGATCTGACGAGCCACACCACCGTAGGGCGTAGGCAACAGCGTGCCGGGAACTTTAGTGAGTTGCTGACGGACGCGGAAGAGACCGTAATCGTAGATCTCGGATTCGGAGAGAGTGTCGCTCGACAGCGACAACTGGATGATCGGTACGGTCGAAGCGCTAAAACGCAGAATCCACGGCGGATTCACACCCTGCGGCATGCGGAAGCGGATGGAGTTCACCGCCGCGCCGACCTGCGACATCGCGGCGTCGATGCGTACCTGCGGCTGGAACGAGATCTTGATGACGGCAGCGCCGCTGGTGGTCTGCGAATCGATGGATTTAACGTCGTTCACCACCGCCATGACGAACTCGCTGAAGGTAGTGATGCGCTGTTCCATCTCCTTTGCCGGAAGACCGGAATAGGACCAGATCACCGTAATCTGCGGGATATCGATATTGGGGAAGATGTCGGTCGGCGTCGTCGCAATCGACGAGAAACCCATGATCAGAATGAGGATCGACGCTACTATGAAGGTGTAGGGGCGATCGAGAGCAAAGCGGACGATCCACATAATGTCGTCTTCCCTTTCGAAGGTCGGTTTCTGTTTCGAGTATTTTGATGCGCGTCGAATTAGTTGGATTCAGCTTTTGCTGCCGCGCGTCGTTTTGGGTGGGGAGCACGTCTAATTTCGTATGGGCAAGTTGACCGATAAAGAAGCGGCACAGATTGCGAAGGCGCTGGGAGATCCGAACCGGCTCGCAATTTATGGACAGATTGCCCAGGCCGACGAGCTCTATTGCGGCGAGATCTGTGAACGGCACACCATCTCGCCGGCAACGATCTCACACCATCTGAAGGTGTTGACGGACCTTGGTCTGGTCACGTCGCGCAAAGAGGGGCTGAACGTGTATTACCGTTCGCAGCCGGAGACGATCGCGGCGTACCGGAAGTATTTGATGGAGCTTGGTGGGAAGTAGGCTTTGGGTGGGAGCCGTGGGCTTCAGCCCACGGTTGATTTGAGTCTATAAGAGAAGCGGGCTTTAGCCCTGGGTCCTTAATTATCCGATAGAAAATGCCCAGGGCTAAAGCCCAATTCTCTACACGCCTCAAGTCAGCGGGCTGAAGCCCGCTGCTCCCACCGGATCGAGCTTCGCTCGATATTCCCACCCGACGTATAGCCCTCTATCGTCGTGAAGTCTTAAGCTTCTCGTCTTCTGCGCGGAAGAGATGCACGATTGCGGCGAAGACCTCGTCGACAATCTCGGGCATGGGGCGCTTCTGATCTTTCACCCAGATCTCTACGCACATTCCGGTTGCAGTCATTGTCAAGCTGGCGAGGATTCTGTGCTCCAGTGCAGATTCCTTCGTTGCCCGCTTTGAGCGGCTGACAAAAGCCCATGTTACGTCTCGCTCCAGCAATGGCACTTGCAGAAACTGCGCCATACGTGCCGCGGGGCTGCGCTCTGCTACTTGGACCACGCGTTCCGTCGTGTGTAGTGTCGGCGCGAGTACCTGTTTGATAGCCGCCTTCGCTGCCTCCAGCGAGCTCAGCTCCGCCTTCTGATCGCGGATCGCCTGCGCCAGCGCCTCTCCGTAACGCTTTACGGTCGCGCCCATTACATCTTCCTTCGACCCGTAGTAACGGAAGAAGGTGCGGCGCGAAACGCCGGCTTTGGCCGCGATCTGGTCGACATGCACATTGTCGAAGCCGTGCTCGAAGAAAAGATCGATCGCCGCGTTCCAGATCTCGCCGCGAACGACCTCCTGTTTCTTTGCCTGCAGCGAGTTACGGGGGGAGGCGTCCTGAACTGCCATACGGCGATTGTAACCCTTCTGGCCATAATTGGCACATTAAGTTGACAATGGCACGGTGTGCCATTACGCTCGAAATCAGATATTCACCTCGTACCCGGAAGCTGCCCGATGCCAACACGCCCTTTGCACGACCTTTCCTCCCGATCCAGAAATCTTGCGGCTCTGCTGCTGGTTACGTTGCTGCCTGCCGGCTGCTTCCGCAAGAAAGCAGACAACACGGTCAACGCCGCGACGGTTGTGCAGGTGAATGCGGTGCGCGCGATTGGCAAGCAGGTCGCCGTCACGCTTTCTGAGACAGGCAGCTTCGTCGCCGAGGAGTCGTCGGAGGTCGCGCCCGCGGTCTCCGGCCGTGTGATTCGCACGCCAGTCTCCGTCGGAGCCTTCGTCAAGGCCGGCGACGTGATCTGCGAGCTTGACCATCGCGATGCCGAGCTGAAGCTGACTCAGTACAAGGCACAGCTCGCCGAGGCACAGGCCTCACTGCGTCAGGCGCAGTCGCGCATTGGGCTTGGCACCGGCAACTTCGATGTCACCCGCGTTCCCGAAGTCGCTGCTGCAAAAGCAACCTACGAATCCCCGGCCGCGCAGGCCAAACTGGCGGCCGCCGATGCCAAGCGCTACGCCAACCTGGTCGCCACCGGTGATGTCTCGCAGAGTGTGTACGAGAAGCAGCGCACCCAAGCCGAGACCGCCGAAGCCCAGGCGAATGCATCGCGGCAACAGTATGAAGGAGCACTGAACACGGCGCGGCAGAGCTACCAGGTGGTCAATTCTTCTCAGGCATCGCTCGAAGCCATGCAGGCGCAGGTAGGCCAGGCGGAAAAGGCTCTTGCCGATACCACCATCCGCGCTCCCTTTGATGGTTATGTCAGCGCGCGGCCGATTGCGGTGGGTGAGTACGTAACGACATCGAGTTCGGTTGCCACTGTCGTCCGCATGGACACACTCAAGCTGCAGTTACAAACACCGGAGAAGAGCGCCGCCGGCCTGAAAGTAGGCATGCCGGTCACGGCCCGCGTTGCGGCCTACGGTGACCGCGACTTCACAGGCTCGACCTCCGCCCTCAATCCGGCCGTCAATCCTGACTCACGCTCCTTCATTCTCGAAGCACGCTTCACCAACAGCGACGGCACGCTGCGGCCGGGCATGTTTGCCAGTGCGCGCGTGGTTCTGCCGGGCATGGAGAATGCCGTCTTCGTTCCGAAGGCAGCCGTCGTCCGCGACCGCACCACCGATTCCAACCAGATTTTCGTCGTCGACGACGGCAAGGCGCATCTGCGCGTTGTCACTTTGGGCGAGACGGAGAACGGCTCCCTTCGCGTACTCAGCGGCTTGAATGCCGGCGAGATGGTAGCCCTCAACAAGCAGTCTGACCTGTACGACGGCGCGTCCGTCACCGTGCAGGCAGCCCGGTAAGGAGTTCCACTCATGCACGGTTTAGCTAAACTCTGCGTCCGCCGGCCTGTCTTTGCCACCATGCTGATTCTCTCGCTCATGGTGGTGGGCGCCTTCTCTTACTTCAGCCTCGGAGTCGATCTGCTGCCCAAGGTGGACGTGCCCACCGTCGCTGTCACGGTCGCCGATCCCGGAGCGTCACCGGAAGAGATCGAGACCGAGATCAGCAAGAAGGTCGAGGATGCGGTCAACACCATCAGCGGTATCGACGAGCTGCGCTCCAATTCCTCCGAGGGCCAGGCACAGGTCATCATTACGTTCGACCTGGATAAGAACGGCGACGTCGCCGCTGAGGAAGTCCAGAACAAGATCAACCTCATCCGCAATGACCTTCCGCAGACGGCGAAGGCTCCGGTTGTGCAGAAGTTCGATCCTGATGCCGCTCCCGTGCTGCAGATTGCCGTCTCGGCGCCACGATCGTTGCGCGACCTCACGCTCATTGCCGATAAGCTGCTGCGGCAAAAGCTTGAGAACATCAGCGGCGTGGGCCAGGTGCAGCTCGTCGGCGGAGCCAAACGCGAGATCCACGTCAACGTCGATCCGGAGCGTTTGCGCGCCTACAGCCTGACTATCACCGATGTGGTCAACGCCGTACGCCAGCAAAACCTTGAGCTGCCGGGAGGCTCACTCAACGCGGGCACACGCGAGTTCACGGTGCGCACCATGGGCCGCATCTCCACCGCGGCACAGTTCAACGACATCGCCATCGCACCACGACAGGGCTATGTCGGCTCTGCCGAAGACAGCTACGCGGAACCCAGAACCTCGGGCCGACTGAACGGCACGCCGGCGGTGATGCTGGTGGTCTCCAAGCAATCGGGAGCGAACTCGGTCGAGGTCGCCACTGAGGTCAAACAACGGCTGGCCGAGATTGCGCCGACTCTTCCGAAGGACGTGCGCACGCAGGTCGTGCAGGACCAATCCATCTTTATCGAAGCTGCGATTGAGTCCATCAAGCATCACCTGATCGAAGGCAGCATCTTCGCCTGCGCCATCATCTTCGTCTTCCTCGCCAACTGGCGTACCACGCTGATTGCCGCGATCGCCATTCCCACCTCCATCGTCTCGACCTTCGCGTTGATGAAGGCGATGGGCTTTACCCTGAACCAGATCACCATGCTCGCCCTCACGCTGATGGTCGGTATCGTGATCGACGACGCCATCATCGTGCTGGAGAACATCTACCGCTTCATTGAAGAGAAGGGCATGTCTCCCTTCGAGGCGGCGATCGAAGGGACACGCGAGATCGGTCTGGCCGTGATGGCGACGACCTTGTCGCTGCTCGCTGTCTTTCTGCCGGTAGGCTTCATGGGCGGCATCGTCGGCCGGTTCATGAGCTCCTTTGGCTTTACTTCGGCCTTCGCCATCGCGGTCTCGCTGCTGGTCTCGTTCACGCTGACACCGATGCTCTGTTCGCGGTTCATCAAGGTTCCGGCGAAGAAGGACGGACATCAGCACACGACTGGCCAACACGGTTCAAAAGACTCGCGCTTCTTCCAGTACATCAATGGCCATTATCTGCGGCTGCTGCAGTGGTCGATGGCCCATCGCAAGGCTGTCGTGATGATCTGCGGCGGCACCATCCTGAGCCTGATTCCGCTCTTCATCCTCGTCGGTAAGGACTTCACCCCCGCCGACGATCAGTCGCAGTTCAACGTGCTGATCCGTACGCCCGAGGGAAGCTCCCTGGCGGCAACCACGCAGGAGACTGAGGCCATCGCACAGGCCATCCGCAAGCTGCCCGGAGTAAAGACCACGCTGATGACCGCAGGCGGAGGAACCGATGGCGCGGTGAACAGCGCCAGCATCTACGTCAAACTGGTGGACGTCGCTGACCGTCACAACACCCAAACCGACCTGATGCAGCAGACCCGTAAGCTGCTGACCACCTTCCCCAGCAACCTGCACACCAGCGTCGAGCTGGTGGCCGCCGTCGGCAACGGAGCCAGTAATGCCCAGGTGCAGTACTACATTCAGGGTCCGGACCTCGACAAGCTGACGCAGTATTCCGACGACCTGCTGGCGCGGATGAAGAAAATTCCCGGTGTCACCGATGCGGACTCTTCCCTGCGCAGCGGTAAGCCGGAGGTTCGGCTGGAGATCGATCGCGCCCGCGCTGCCGACCTCGGTGTCTCCGTCAACAACATTGAACAGGCGCTCAATACCCTGGTCGCCGGTGAGACTGCATCGACCTTCAACGCGGGCGATGAGCAGTACGATGTCCGTGTTCGCGCCGGGGAGCAGTTCCGCAGCCGCATCGAAGAGCTCAACAAGATCACGGTTCCTTCGACCCGCCAACTGGGTTATGTCGGCTTGAATGAGGTGGTCTCCACGCAGAACTCCACCGGCCCTTCTTCCGTAAACCGCATCGCGCGGCAGCGGCAGGTGACGGTAAGCTGCAATGTTCTGCCCGGTTACTCGCAGTCGCAGGTCCTCGCCTCGCTGCAGAAGGCGGTTGCGGAGATGCACCTGGACCCCGACTACCGCACCGGTCTCGCGGGAGCCTCGAAAGAGCTTGGCCGCACCGGCTACTACTTCCTGCTGGCCTTCGCCCTCACGTTCATCTTTATGTACATCGTGCTGGCGGCTCAGTTCGAATCGTTCATCCATCCGGTGACGATCCTGCTCACGCTGCCCCTGGCAGTTCCCTTCGGCATCCTGTCGCTGCTGCTCACGGGACAGACGGTCAATATCTTCTCCGCGCTTGGCCTGCTGCTGCTCTTCGGCATTGTGAAGAAGAACGCCATTCTGCAGATCGATCACACCAACGGTCTGCGCGCTGAGGGCATGCCACGATACGAGGCGATTCTGCAGGCGAACCAGGACCGCCTGCGCCCCATCCTGATGACCACCCTGGCGCTGGTCGCGGGCATGCTGCCGCTGGTGATTTCGCGCGGTACTGGCTCTGCTACTAATCGGTCGATCGGTGTGCTGGTGGTCGGTGGCCAGTCGCTCTGCCTTCTGCTGACGCTCATCGCCGTGCCCGTCTTCTACTCGCTCTTCGAGGACATTGCGGAGCACCCCATCTGGAGCAAGCCGGTCCGTATGGCGCGTTCTCTCTTCGCTCGCATCCCCAAGTGGAAGCGCAACACGGTCTCCGCACCCTCCAATGAGGTCGTCTAGCATGAAGCAGTTTGTTCTCGCACTCTCTCTCGCTTCGGCGGCCGCATGTGCGCAGGAGGTTGGCCCGGCTTCCCCGCCGCTGCCACCTGCCGTTACGCTGCAGATTGCGCCACGCATCGGCATCACCGGCGAAGCTCCCATCGCGCTGCCGGACGTGATTCAGGCTGTGCTTGCCAACAACCGCGATATCGAGGTCTCGCATCTCGCACAGCGGAAGGCTGTGCTCAACCTGAAGGCCGCGAGGGGATACTTCGATCCCGTGATCGGCGGCAACGCACACACCATGCGCCAGGTCACTCCGGTCTCGTCGTCGCTCGGCGGGGCCACCAACGGGGCTCTCACACAGAAGGAGCTCTATGCCGATCCGCAGATCAACGGTAACTCGCCCTGGCTGGGGACCACCTACAAGCTCGACTTCGCTTCCACGCGGAGCAACAGCAGCAACACCTACAACACGCTGAACCCCACCTACACCACATCAGCCACAGCCAACTTCACCCAACCGCTGTGGAGCGGCCTGCTCTTCGACCAGAACCGTGAACGCCTCAAGGTCGCACGCAAGAACATCGCACAGAGTGACGAACAGTTCAGGCAGCGCGTGATTGAGACGACGACGCAGGCGATCCATGCCTATTGGGAGCTCGATTATGCCCTGCGCAATCTCGATGTGCAGATCGAGGCCGTGCGTTTGGCCGAACAGCAGGACGCCAGCAACCGCCGCCAAGTGGAACAGGGCACGCAAGCGCCGATTGACGTCATCCAAACGCAGACGCAGATGTCGACCTATCAGCAGAACGTCTTCAACGCCCAGCAGCAGGTCACCAAGGCAGAGAACGCACTGAAGGCGCTGATGCTGCCCAATCGCAGCGATCCGCTGTGGAGCGTTGCTCTGAAGACAGCCAGCAGCCCTGCGGAGTCATCGCCTATGCCCACACTCGAGGAGGCAATGCAGCAGGCGCTCGCCGATCGTCCTGATCTCAAAGCTGGAGCCATCGGTGTGCAGGTCAGCGGTCTTGACGCACGGCTGGCGCATGAACAGGCAAAGCCGCAGATTAACCTGACAGCACAGCTCGGCGTGCAGGGGCTCTCGGGCCGCGCTGTACCGCAGTCCTCCGATCTTTTCGGAAGCTTGTTCGCCCCGGTGATCACGCGCATCAACGATCTTTCGACACTCGCCGGCCTGCCGCCGATCTCGCTCTCCAGTGGTGGAAGCTCCAGCTCGATACCATCGTTCTTTGTCGGCGGCTATGATCAGTCGCTCGGCAATCTGCGCGATGGACGTTTTCCCATCGTCAAGGTCGGAGTTCAGATGTCGTGGCCTATTGGCAACCGGACCGCGCGTGCACAAGCCGCAGTTGCCGACGCCAATAAGAAGCAGACCATCGCACAGCAGCAGCAGCTTGAGATGACTGTCGAGAGCGACGTGCGGAACGGCTTGCAGCAGCTTATCAATGCGGATCTTGTGCTGAGTGCCTCGCACCGCGCCGCAATACTCGCACAGCAGCAGTACGACAGCGAGCAGCGTCAATTCAAGGCTGGTACGTCGACGGTTTATCTGGTGCTGCAACGGCAGAATGAGTTGATCAGCGCCAAGCTGCGGGAGATTCGCGCGGCTGCGGATCGAGGAGAAGCCGAGGCGGACTTTGATCGCGCGACGGCGAATACGTTGCGGCGACAGAATATCGATATTGTGGCGGTTTCGAAGAAGCTGTAACGGCGCGAAAACATGGTTCTTCGAGTGAAGCTCGAATCCGGGGGAGCCGTCGGCTTCAGCCCACGGTTTGAGGCTTTATAAAAGAGCGGGCTAAAGCCCTGGGCTTTTCTGCACATCAGACAAAAGGCCCAGGGCTAAAGCCCGTTCTTTTATTGTGCCGTTTATCAGCGGGCTAAAGCCCGCTGCTCCCACCATGAACAAAGCATGCGACCGACAAAGCAGGTCCTTCGCTACGCTCAGGATGACAACATAAAGACAGCGCCGCTACCGCAACTGGCGATCTGCTTCCTTGATCGGCATGTCATTGATGCTGGCTTCACGGCGCTGCATCAGCCCTGATGGCACAAACTCCCACAGCTCATTGCCATAGCTGCGGAACCACTGGCCGCTGTCGTCATGCCACTCGTAGAAGAACTTCACCGCGATGCGATTCTCGCGAAAGGCCCAGAGTTCCTTCTTAAGCTTGTAGTCGAGCTCCCGGTTCCACTTCCGCCGCAGGAACTCGGTCACCGCCTGACGGCCATCGAGGAACTCCGCACGGTTTCTCCAGTGCGTGTCCTCGGTGTAGGCCGCAGCGACACGCTCAGCATCGCGCGTATTCCACAGGTCTTCCGCAAGCTGTACTTTGCGTGCTGCCTGGTCGGGATCGGTAAAGGGCGGGGCGATGACGGTGCTCATAGGGGATCTCCTGCTGCAATCATGGTACGGAGTTGAGATTACGCTTCGATCAAGGGCAATGCACGTGACTGGAGATCGCGCGAAGGTATCGAGCGGTAGCTCGATCCGGGTGGGAGCCGTTGGCTTCAGCCAACGGTCTATCAACTCAACAAAGAATTGGGCTTTAGCCCTGGGTCTTTAGCTCCTCTCATAGAAAAGGCCCAGGGCTAAAGCCCATCTTCGTATGGTCCTAAATCAGCGGGCTGAAGCCCGCTGCTCCCACTTTTTTTGACCGATATAGGCTGCCTAAGATGTCCCGTGGCAGAACCATCCGAGCTCTGATGCAAGCGTGAAGGTCTGTTGTATGGTGGCTACCTGATCGCCAGCGAGAACCTCCACGGCTTCGGTGATTGTCTTTCCTTGTCGCAATGACTCCAGCAGCCGGAGTTCGCTTTCTTCCAACGCGCGGTAGTACACCACGTCGTCATAGCGGTGCACGGCAAGGTATCGCCGCTCTGGCGTCATCTCGGGCAATGTGTTCGTGGCGCTTGCCTGGCGTCGCTGCGCTGCGCCGCTGGTTACGGCTTTCTCTTCCGGCTTCTTCACAGCAAGCACAAATTCATCGACCGGATAGTCCACGGCAAGCAGCCGTAGATGGGGCTGCAACGCCAGCGTCGACTCCGGTCCGAACTGGGCTAGTTCATCCGAAGCAAGCGGCTCGAGCTCAGCGCCATCGAAGGCTTCGACATAGGCCCACTCCAGCCGGGCGATATCTACTGCAAGACGGTGTTGCTGACTGGCGAACTCTGCATGCTGTTCCAGGAACCGCGGCAGATGCGCGCTGAGATCCCGCAGCGTCCACGAGGTGGAAGGGCGCTGCTTCAGATATGCCAGTACCAGCGCATCGAAGCGCTCGTCTCCCAATAGAGCCTGCAGCGCGGGATAGTCTTCTGAGACTGCACCGATCACACGGAACCAGTACTGGCGGTTGTAGATCTCCAGCCGTTCGAACGAAGTCAGTTCGCTATTAGGACGGATATAGGCAGCAGCCATCTCCTCCATCGACTCACCTTCGGTTGTCCGCGGCTGCATCGTAAGTTCTGCCGTCAGGGGGCGGCGGACATCCTGTTCCATGCGGCGTTGCAATTCAAGCAGTGTCATGCGAC
>JAEKKE010000262.1 GCA_019510535.1 Acidobacteriota bacterium | reverse complement strand
GTTCCGCCGATCTTCAACTGCACCAGTTTGTCCATTCCTAGCGACCAGAGCAGCCGCTGGGAGGGATCCCATAGAACGTTGTGTGCGTCCTTCAGATCGAACTGCACATATTTAGCGGAGTCCGGAGCCTGCGATGCCGTGTAAACACGGACCCATCCGCCGGTCGAGGCCGCCATGGCGACGTTGCCATCGGGAAGCAGCTCGATGCCGTGTACGTTGGGGGCTTTGCCGATGTTGATTGACCACTTCTTCTGCTTGTCCGGATATCCGACGACGGCGATGAGGCCATAACCGCTGGCGGTGACCATATAGCGTTTGCCGTTGATGTTGCGCAGGCGAGTATCGTTAGGAAGCGTCCAACCTGTAGCGTCATTGATGCCGCTGTCAGAGGGATTCCAGCTCCAGAGAACCGACTTGTTGTTGGCGCGGCTCCAGTCTTTCTGGTTGTAGTCCATCACGAGGATGCGGGGACCGTCCTTGCTCTGATCGGCAAGGGCGATAGGGTCAAGCTTCTGCGCAAAGCCGGTGGCGGCAAGCAGTAGTACAGCCAAGAACTTCATGACGTGTCCTCTTAAGAAAAAGATGCCGGACTGCGTGATGCTGCAGTCCGGCGGCCAGGAATGACAACCGTTAGAACTGGAAGCGTGTCCCCAACTGGATGTAGCGAGGGTTCGAGACCTGCGATGGTTTGCCGAAGGTCGATGCGCTGTTGATATTGGTCGTGATGCTGTAGAAACGATGACGGTTGAAGACGTTGTTGGCGGTGGCGTAGAACGACCAGCGCACGTGTTCGAAGATCTGCGTCTCTTTGACCAGCGAGAGGTCTTCAGTGAATGAACCGAAGTTGCGCAGGCTGCCGTACGAGGGCTTCGCGTTACCGAAGGTAAAGTTATCGGGCTGCACGAAGGCTGCGGGGTTGATCATGCGGTCAGTGTCGAAGTTGAAGCTGCCATTGCGGATGCGCAGTGGAGCACCGGCAACGATGTTTGGTCGCGTGATGCGGTTGAAGAGCGTGGCACTGGTCTCGTTATTGGCCAGCAGCATCAGTGGGGTGCCGGACTGATAGCGCTGAATGCCGGAGACCTTCCAGCCACCGAGTACAGCATTACCTATGCCATGCGTCATCCATTGTTTTCCACGGCCGAATGGCAGGTCGTAGGTGTAGTTCATGATGAGGGCGTGGGTGATGTCCTGTGGCAGCAGCGACCACTCGGCCGTGGGATCATAGGCGTTCTGTAGCGCGTTATCGGTCGCGCCTGATCCGTCGAGGCTGGGGCTGTTGTAGCCCATGTTCTTGGACCAGGTGTAGCCGCCGTAGAAGGTAAGGCCGAAGCCGGTGCGCTGACGGTAGATGATTTGTCCGGCGTGATAGATGTTGGCGCCCTTCTTGGCCGCGATGGAGGTGAGACCCATGTACTGCGGATACGGGCGGAGCGCCTGCGCCACGGTGCCTGTGAACGTCGGATACGGCAGGGTGATACCGGCATTCTTCGCGGCTGCGGAGTTAGCCTGTTGCGAGAGCAGGGTTCCCAGCGAGGCGTACTTCGGATCGAGCTGATTGATATTTCCCATCTGCTGATCGACCAGGCGGGTACCATGGTTGCCAACATACACGGCTTCAATCACCTTGTTGCTGCCGATCTGCTGTTGGATGCTAAGTGTCCACTCCTGCAAGCGCGGCATGGCGTTTGCGTTGGCATCGTAATACGAACCAGCCTGGCCGTTCAGTGAGGTTGGGTCAAGCGTCGGTTGTGTCGGGTAGGTCTGTGGCACGCCGTTGCCGAGCTTAAAGGCTGCTTCGGCGCCGTTGGGCGAGTTGAAGGTGCCGGTTACCTGATATCCAGAGCGATTGAGAGCGGTATTGGGGAAGGCTTCGCTGTAGAAGATGCCATAGCCACCGCGAACAACCGTGGAGTTGGTGGCGCGATAGGCAAGGCCGATACGAGGTGAGATAGCCGAGTAGTCATCGCCGAAGAAGTTCGGACGGCTGGCGCTGGCGAAGGCGAGCACGCCAGGACGATTGCCGGCAGAAGCGTTGGGAGCATTGAGGTCGATGGCGGAATGTGCGTTGCGAGCTTCACGCGGAACCGCCTGCCACTCGAAGCGGAGGCCGAGGTTCAATGTCAGGCGATCGGTAGCGCGGAAGTCATCCTGCACGAAGAAAGCGGTGTAGCGCTTGCGCGTGTAGACCTGGGCCGGACCGGTGATGGTTCCGGAGAAGGCCTGCCCCAGAAGGAAGCTGGCAAAGCCGTTACCGCCGCTGTAGTTGGTGCTGCTTCCGGTGGCCGCCTGCGTTGCCGTTGGAATGTTGCTGAAGCCGAAGGTGGCGTAGAAGCGGAAGGGGTTGCGATCGTTGAACTGCGTCATGCGATACTCGCCGCCGAACTTGAGGGTGTGGCGATTGATCGACCAGGTGATGCGGTCCTTGTAGTAGAAGTCGTTCTCGGGGACGTTGGCGTTGGCGACGCTGTTATTGAAGGCGGCGAAACCGCTGCTGAAGGTCATGCCCGGGAAGTAGGTGAGGTCAGGCACGCCCTTCAGACCGATGGCCTGGGTGTAGTTCTGGTCTTGATAGAGCGGCAGGTTGGCGTTGGTAAAGCGGTTGAAGCCGGCGAAGGCGCTGTTCAGCAGCTTGGGTGAGATGGTCCAGTCATAGATCAGGCGAAGGGTATGCGAGGCAACGACCTGATAGGTATCCGCAGAAAGCGGTTTGCCGAGCGGCGATGCGATCGTCGTGCGCGGGATGCGTGTGCGCACGTAGACGGCGCTCAGCGCGTTCCGCTGGTTGAGGTTGTGGTCGATCTTGGCGGTGTAGGTATCAGGGACCAGAGTGATGGCGCCGGTGTAGCCGCCGAGGTTCTGCGCTCCGGCCAGGTTCGGCTTAGGGATATATGGCAGCACCTTCTGTGCAACGGGATCGAAGGTCGAGGGATCGATCTTGTTGCCCGGGAACTGAGGACGGACATAGCGCCCGTTTACGACTGTGGTTCTTGAGGGATCGTAGATGGCAGAGCTTCCGAAGTTACCCTGTAGCTGATCGGCTGTGGCGATCTGCACCAGGGTGAAGGTGGCTGCACCGCCGACCAGGCGTGAACCGCCGTAGCCGAAGAAGAAGAAGGTCTTGTCACGGCCGTCATAAAGATGAGGAATGCGGATGGGCCCACCGAGGGTTCCACCAAATTCATTCTGCTTCTTCGAGAGTTTAGGGACAGTACCGGTGGTGTGTTTCGCAAGCCAGTTGGTGGCATCGAGCGCGCTGTTACGGAAGTACTCGTAGGCGGAGCCATGCCAGGCGTTGGTGCCGGACTTTACGGCAAAGCTTCCTAGCGAGGCACCGGTGTGCCCGTACTCTGCCGTGAGCATGGTGGTGGTCATCTTGAACTCGCGGATGGAGTCTACCGAAGGAGCGCTCTCGGTGTAGTTGCCGGGAACACGCGACTGTCCACCGGGCAGGCCTTCGAGCAGAAGCTCGGTGGAATACATCTGACTGCCGTGCGAGATGATCACGTTGGTCGCACCGACGTATTCTGAGCCGTTGACGGCGATGTTGCCCTGCACGCCGGGTGTGAGATAGACGAAGCTTGCCGGGTTGCGCATGCGGTCCTGCTGTACCAGTGGAAGCTCGTCGAACTGCTGCGAGGTGACGTGGCTCTCCTGCTCGGGGCCGTTGGGTTGCAGCAGCTCGGCGTCGGCGCTGACGGTAACGGAGGTCTCGTTGCCCGGCTTCAGCGTGATGTCGAGCTGGGTGCCGGTATCGAGGGAGAGCAAAATGCCCGAACGTGTGGTGGCGGCGAATCCGGTGGCGGTTACGGTGATGCTGTAGTGGCCGGGCCGCAGCGAAGGGGCGTTGTAGAAGCCTTCACCGTTGGCGACGGTTGCGTATTTCACGCCGGTATCGATGTTGGTGATCAGCACCGAAGCCTGGGGAATGGATGCTCCGGTGGAGTCAATGACAGCACCGCCCAGGCCGGCCGTCTGGGCATGGGCAGCGGTAACCAAGAACACAACAAACAGGCAAAGCGCGATCAAGGTAGGAGAGAACCGAACGCGGGACACAAAGACCTCCTGGGACCTCAGGGATTAATTGAGACGCAATATGAAAACGATTACATTAAGGAGAAATCGCATGTTTAAGTCAAGATGAATTGATTGCGGGTATTGTTACTGTGTCGCATTCACGGTGCGTTTTCTGTCTGGGGAGCCCTGTCTTTGAACATCAAAACGGTCGCGGCGAGAGCCGGAGTTTCAGTTGCTACGGTCTCCCGGGTGATGAGTGGGTCTGCGCTGGTAAAGCCGGAGACAACGGCGCATGTACGGCGAGTGATCGAAGAGCTGCAGTTTATTCCCAGCGCGTCGGCAACGACGCTGAAGACAGGACACAGCCGCAACTACGGCGTGATTCTGCCGGACATCACCAATCCCTACTTTGCCGAATTTATTCGCGAGTTCGAGAGTCTGTTGGAGGATCAGAGGCAGGATGTCCTGCTGGCGACGACCGAGCGTCCGGAGAGAATGGAAAACTCGATTCGCCGCATGCTCACCAGCCAGGTAGAAGGCGTCGTGATCCTGATTGCGGATGAAGAGTTCGGACCGAACTATGACCGTTTGACCCTACGCAAAATTCCGGCTGTGACGATTGACCGGCTTACGGTTGCGCCGATGATGAGCGATGTCGCCTTCGACTTCGATACGGGGATGCTTCAGGCGGTGGAGCATCTGGCAAAGTTCGGTCACCGCGAGATTGCATTTATTGGCGGCATCAAAGGGCTGGCGACGAGCGACCGGCGTAAGCAGGCGTTTGTGAAGGGGATGCGTGCCTGCAAGTTGCGGGCAAAGAAGCAGTGGCTTCTGGATGGACTTTATACGGTCGACAGTGGCGATGCCGCCATGCGCGCACTCATGGCAGCGGAGGTGCGTCCCACGGCGGTCATTACAGTCAATGACATGACGGCCCTGGGTGCAATGCGCGCGGCACACGAGCTTGGTTTTTCGGTGCCGGGCGATGTCTCCATCGTCGGGCTCGATGATATTGAATTGACGCGGGTGATCTCCCCTGCATTAACGACGATCCAGCTGCCCCGGCGCGAACTGGCGCGGGCGTGTGTGGAGTGCTTTGCGCATATGCTGAAGCATCCAAAGAAGCCGGGACTGCAGCGGATTCTGGAGAGTCGGTTGGTGGTGCGGAGATCGACGGGACCGGCAAAGCGGTGAACTCGCTGCAATGCGAAAAGTGCTCTTTGCAATTGTGATGGGATAGAAAAGAACGCGATTTTTCGCCCATTTCTGAAACTTCCGCATGGGGTCGCTGCATCTTAAGATGTCATGAAAGCGACGGCTATGGTCTGCGACCGCCTGGAATGCGTCCGCGTCACAGTAGTCAGCATCGATCTGCCTTCAAATTGCTGGCAGTGTGAGTTTGAGACGCCGGAGGATGCCTGTGTGGCACTTGAGGAGGTTGGGATTCTTCCGGTTGGCGAGACGTCGTACGCCGTGAGAAACAACTTCGACAACGGTGTTCTGCTTGCGCAAGGTGAGTTGCAGCATGAAGATACGCTTCTGGCGGCGGGCTTCTGGTCTGAAGAGTTCTGGGTTGTGAATTAGGCGCGTGGACAATCCACTGAAGGGTTATAGAGCGGGCCTTTAGCCCTTTAAAGTGTTAGGTGCCGGAGACCTAGGGCGTTGCCAAGGCTGGTATAGAACGCGCCTTCAGCGCTAAAACCCCAGCGAACAAAGTTCGCCGGGATCCCGGCCTTCTGCGCTCAGACCTGAGACACCATTTGGTTGTCATTTCGGAATTAGGAATTACGAGCCCCTGCCAGCTCTGCTGAACCGCAAAGCGTAGGGGGAAAACCTGTATTTCTGTAAGTGGATTGGCGCTTTTGGGGAAACTGGCGGAGAGAGGGGGATTCGAACCCCCGATAGAGTTTTAAAGCACT
>JAEKKE010000624.1 GCA_019510535.1 Acidobacteriota bacterium | reverse complement strand
GGCCGTTCGTTATGAAGATGTATTGTGCGCTCTGGATGTGCAGCCATGAAGACAGCAGCGCTGATTCTGGCGGCAGGGGCGTCGACACGGCTGGGTCAGCCGAAACAACTGGTGCGCCTCGGCGAGGAGACGCTGCTCGCACGGTCGATCCGCATTGCCAATGAGGCCGGATGTGAGCCCATCGTTGTCGTTCTGGGAGCCAACCGGGAAGAGATCGAAGCTGTGGTTCCGCTTGGTTCCATACATGTGGTGCATAACGACGAATGGCAGGAGGGTATGGCCTCGTCGATCCGTGCGGGACTGCACGACCTTGCCATCGGTATGACGGAAGGTGTGCTGGTGATGGCCTGCGACCAGCCCCGCGTCACGGTGGAGCATCTACGTGCGCTGCTCGGTGTGAATGGCTTGGCTTCCAGCGGATACGCAGGTCGGCGTGGTGTTCCGGCAGTCTTTCCGCGCGATCTGTTTTCAGAACTGATGAAACTGCAGGGAGATGCGGGAGCCAGAGATATCCTGCAGCACGAAACAGTCACGGTGATCGAGCTTCCAGGCGGCGAGGTGGATATCGATACGCCGGAAGATCTCGAGAAGCTGAAGTAGTTCTCCAGTTAGTCCAGATCCAGGTTCTGTGGGTGTTTTCGTTTCGCACCTATAGTGCGAATGTTTTGCTTAAGGGGACGGCTAGCTGTTCAGTTCCATGACATCCTTTACACCTTGTCTCCACACATCCTTTACAGGTTTATGCCTGTTTAGGGGTGTTGGATGGCGTGGAGGAAGGTGGAAGTGGAAGCGCAGCGATTGCGATTCGTGGAAGCGGCTAGGGTTGGGGAGCAGTCGTTTTCTTGTCTCTGTGAGGAGTACGGGATCAGCCGTCCGACGGGTTATCTGTGGTTGAAGCGGTACCGTGAGCATGGAGCGGCCGGCATGTACGAAGCCAGCCGCAGGCCGCTGCTGAGTCCACGTCAGAGCACTGCTGAGCTGGAAGAACAGATCGTGTCTTTGCGGCGCCAGCACCCTGACTGGGGTGCACGCAAACTTCGCGTTCTGCTTGGCCGATCTGGTGTGACGGTGCCATCGTCCACGGTGCACCGAGTGTTGCGCCGGCACGGTCTGATCCACCGGCTGGACAGCCATCCACAAGCCACTGGCAGCTTCTGTCGTGAGGCGCCTAACCAGCTCTGGCAGATGGATTTCAAAAGCCCTAAGGGATGGAACGCCCATCTTGGCCCCTTATCCGTGTTGGATGACCACAGCCGCTATGCCTTGGTGTTGGAGCAGCTGTCCTCGGGGGAAGGTCTCGTCGTCCAACAGAGGCTGGATAAGGCGTTCTCTGACTGTGGGTTGCCCGAGGCCATGCTGATGGATCACGGTCAGCCCTGGTGGAACGCGCAGTCACCAGGAGGATGGACGCAGTTATCCGTGTGGCTGATGCGGCTGGGCATCCGGTTGTACTTCTCCGGAGTCCGCCACCCGCAGACCCAGGGTAAGGTGGAACGCTTCCACGGTGCCCTAGAGCGGGCACGGAGAAGGCGCGGCCCGGTGGATACGGCGCCTGGCCAGTCATGGCTGGACCGCTTCCGGGAAGAGTACAACCATGTTCGTCCGCATGAAGCGCTGGACATGGACACCCCAGCAGACCACTGGCATCGCAGCCAGCGAGAGCATACCGAACCACGCGATCCCGTGTACGCACCCCGAACCACGCGATCCCGTGTACGCACCAGATGCCCAAGTGCGCCAGCTCAACAGCAACGGAGCGCTCTGGCTGGAGGGACGCAGCTGGCAAGTAGCAGGAGCCCTGGCTCATCAGCCTGTCCGCCTTGTTCGCATCGAGCTGAAGCCATGCCCTTAACAAGACATTCGCACCTGCGGTGCGAACCGATTGCGCTGAGCGCAACCGTTGCAAGTTTCATTGGTTGGGTTATGCGGTGAAGACTTCCACGAACAACAAAGCAGGTCCTTCGCTCACGCTCAGGATGACAGCTTTAAGCTGTACTCACAGCGACAGTAGAAACTCATCCAGCAAATTGCACGCCACCGCCATGCGGTATTTCGCAGTCGAGCGGATATCGTCGATCGGCTTGATCTCCGAGGCTAATGCAGCGGCAGCAAGCGTCCGAAGCTCCGGCGTGATCGGCTTGCCAAGTAACACCGCCTCTGTCGCATGCAAGCGTGCTGGACGGTCCACCAGGCTTGCTCCCGCAAGACGAATCTCACGTACGGTCGCGCCATCCATCAATGCGGTTGCCGCAAGCGCGATCTTCGAGATGGCCTGCGCGTTGCGCGTACCTACCTTGCGGACATACTGCCGGTGCTTTGCGAAACGGCACGGCAGGCGGATGGCATAGATCAGCTCGCCCGGTAACAGCACGGTTTTCTTGTAGCCGAGATGGAACTCGTCGTACGGCAGCGTGCGACGGCCATTCGCGCTCACAAGCTCGATGGTTGCGTCATAAACAAGAAGTGCCGGCGGATTATCCGCTGCGGGCGAAGCATTCGCAATATTGCCGCCGAGCGTTCCGCGGTTCTGATTGGCAATGGACCCGGTCCACGCCGCAGTCTGCACCAACAGGGGAAACTCGCGTGCGATGGTTTCATTCCGGCGGATATCGGTAAACGTCGTTCCAGCACCGAGTGTCAGTATTCCGGAGTGCTCTTCGATAAAGCGCAGCTCTTTGAGGCGGTGGAGTGAGATAAGCTCGTGCGGCCCAAGCCGGCCGACACCGAGCGCCACCATCAGCTCGGTTCCGCCGGCGATGGGAGTAAGCCTGGGATTCGCCGCAAGCGCCGAGAGCACAGCATTAAGCGAGCCGGGAGCGGTGAGCGTGTAGTCGCGAACGTCAGATCGCATAGCTTACTTGCCTGCCTCCGCCAACTTCGCCGTCTGCTGCACGGCCTCAAAGATACGCATATAACCGGTGCAGCGGCAGAGATTGCCGGAGAGACCTTCCCGGATCTCATCGAGCGTCGGAGCAGGATGCTTCTCCAGCAGATGGTGCGTCGCCAGGATCATGCCCGGAGTACAGATACCGCACTGCGCGCCGCCCTGGGCCAGAAAGCACTGCTGGATGGGATGAAGGTGTGTCTGCTCTCCGAGACCTTCGATAGTGGTGACGGTGGCTCCCTGTATCTGAAGCGAGGGCACCAGGCAGGAGTTAACCAGCTCACCGT
>JAEKKE010000623.1 GCA_019510535.1 Acidobacteriota bacterium | reverse complement strand
GCTCCGGTGACCTGCAGATGCGCCAGCTTCTCCTGCCAGGTAGCGTGCAGCTTGTGCTGCAATGCTTCGAAGTTCCAGTCCGGCATCTCGGCCTTCAAATTGGCGCGCGCCTGATCCAGGCTGATGAACGAGGTGCCCATGCGCAGCTCGACCAGCTCGCCGGGAGCGAACTCGACGTAGGCGCCGCGGTAGTCCTTTACATCCTTACCGTAGGTCTCACCCGACTTGGGCAGCTTGCGGAACTGCACGACGAAGTAGCCCTTGAAATTGGGCAGCGCAGCAGCGCCGGCGTTAGGCATGCTTCCCGGTCCCAGGTGGGCGTCCATGCGGTGCGGGTTCCAGCCCGTGATCTCGCCCTTGGCGAGATCCACGGCAGCCCAGCCATTGAAGGTGGGCCGTGAGGCCTCCACCAGGATGCGGGCTGCGCCCTTGGCCGGAAAGCGGAAGCGCATCATGCCGCTGTGCTCGGTTGCGGTCATCTCGGCCTTGAGGGCCTGGCCCTCGGCGGCGTCGAGCGTCACACGATAGACATCCGGATGCGACTGCTCGTCCTCGTGGCGGAACTTCATCGCACGCGCTTCTGGTGTCGTGCGCAGCTCGCCGCCTACCTGCGGGATGACGGTGACATAGCCGAAGTCTCCCATCCACATCGCCGGCTGATGCGTCCCCATGAAGCCGGACATCGTGGTGTCATGCCACTCATACGAGAGCACGCTGATCTTGTTCTGCCGTGTCTGCGGAATCCATCCGGTCATGGCAAATGGAGGCTCAACCAGAGGCAGCGTGCGGCCGTAGCCCTCGGGGGTCTTCTCACTGCCGATCAACGGGTCGACATATTGCACCACGTCCGTGGAAGCAGGCTTGTTCTGGACCCTGGTCTGGGAGGGCTTGGCCTGAGCAAGCAGGGCAGGAGAGACGGCAAGAAGAGCGAGTGCGAGGTGTTTCATGGCAGGAAGAAGGATAGTTGAATGGTGGAATGGTTGAATAGTTGAATGGTTTTGATTGGTTGAATTGTTTGAGGCTTCGGGTAAGCGTTCCTGCTTCGTAAGGAAGAGAAGCAGATCTCTTCGAGATGACAAAAAAAATACGAGGATGCCCGTACAGCGCATACCGGCACCGAAACGATTCAACTATTCAACCATTCCACCATTCAACTAAACTCAAGCTTCACCCCAAGTAGGAGACCTATCTCATGACACGCCGTAGCTGGATCTTCCGCCTTTCTTCGTTGCTGCTCCTTCCCGCAGGTCTCGCAGCGCTGAAGAAGGCCAACGACCTGATGGCTTCGAGCGCGAAGCCCTATGACACGCGTGTCGAGATTCTGGCTACGGGTGATGGGCTGAAGCTGGTTGATAAGAAGAGTGCCCTTGGAAATGACGTGACCAGCGCGGTTGGCAAGGATGTCAGCTTCGTCGCCTGCCATGCGTCCATGCGCTCGAACAAGATGAACGACGATCAGTTGCAGACGGGCGTCGGCACCGTTCCATCCGGCGGACGCGAGATTGCTGCGCGTAAGGCTGAGGGTTGGACCGTGATGGATGATAAGTCGTTGAAGTAGGGTTTTGTGCTTGAAAAGCCCCATCCAGGCTGTGGGGTTTGTTGTTTGAAAAGCAGATCCCTACGGGATGACAAACAAAAATACGGTTTTGCGTGCAGCTTGTCTTGCTTAAGGGCATGGCTTCAGCCATGCCGTACTGCGCACCAAAGGAATGCGGCTTTAGCCGCTGAGGTCAAATTCTGCGGGGGCATAAAGTAGA
>JAEKKE010000261.1 GCA_019510535.1 Acidobacteriota bacterium | reverse complement strand
ATCCGGATACCGATGAAGACCGGATGGTGAAGGCACAGCTCATCGAGCTCCCCTCGGGAACCGTTGTCGGTGAGACGAAGTGGCGTCTGCACGATGGATGGCGCTATCTCTGGCGATTGGGTAGGGGACAGTTTCTGCTGCGAATTCGCGGACGGCTTTCCACTTTCTCTCCTCTTGAAGAGCTGAAGGCGGACAAGCCGTTCGTAGACAAAGAGCTCCTGATTGCAGAAGGGGCGTTCAAAGGGATTGGTGTCAGTCCGGATGGGACCTTCCTGCAGATTGAGATGCAGGAACAGCCTGATGCTCTGAAAGGAGATCCGGGTAAGTTGAAACAGCGGCTGAAGACGAAGGCCATTTTTGTGGAGCAGGTAGAGAGGGATGGATCGATCGTCTATCAGGTTCGAGGAGACGCAGACTTTGCCGGCGCCGCTGCGGTTCCCATGCTTTCTGCCGGACTGTTGGATCTGGTGCGGGAGGACAGCCAGCACTGGGGATTTGAGTGGAAGCCGTATGGTGGGGGGCAGGCAGTGGACCTCGCGGGGCTGGAGACCAGTTGCCCTCCTTTGGCAGCGTTTGTCAGCGGCTTCGAGTTTATTGGGCTAGGTTGCCGCGGCGATGTGGCGCACTCCGAGATCGGGGCGTTTGATCTCGAAGGAAAGGCTCTATGGTTGATGGTGCTGGCCGGGGAGTCCAATTCGCCGTCCATGAAAACCGCCGCTCAGGCGGGACGTTTTGCCTATAGCCGCCTTCTGAGCATCATGGGAAGCGGTCCCAGCTCCAACACGCCTGAGACGGTGCAGGGGCAGGAGATTCAGGTCTACCAGACCAGCAGCGGACGTCCGCTGGCGAAGATTCTTGCCGTTCCTCCGCAGCAAGGGGGCCTGAACTTTGACCTGTCACCCGATGGCTCGCGCCTGGCTGTCGCAGAGGGACGAACGATTGAGATCTTCAACCTGCCTCAGCCGACGGCACAGGAGAAGAAGGAGCTCCAGCATGCCCTGTCTGCGGCACCCCGCCCGGGAGAGACGAGAATCCACCTTACCGGGGGCGATGGAGATAGATAGAGCATTTTCCCTGTTGCTGGGTATCCCGAAAGGGGCGTGCAGTGGCGTTTTCATTGCGGAAAACGCCCATAGATGCGGAAGCCCTACTCTACACCTACAGGAAAAATGCTCTAGGAAACGCAAAAGCCCGCTCCGAAGAGCGGGCTTGCAGAGAGATCGAAACAGCTTAGGCCTTCTTGGCAGCCTTCTTCGCCGGCTTGGCCTTGGTGGCGGTAGCAGCGGCGGGAGTCGTGGTGGCCGCAGTCTTCAGGCGGGCAGCCAGACGGCTCTTGTAACGGGAAGCGGTGTTCTTGTGCAGCACGCCCTTCTGGACGGACTTGTCGAGCACCGAAACGGTGGCCTTGAACTGCTCAGCTGATGCAGTCGCGTCGCCAGCGGCGAGGGACTCGCGAAGCTCGCGGAGCGAACCGCGCAGCTTGGATTTGTTAGCGCGGTTGACCGCAGTCTTGCGCTCCGTCTGACGTGCGCGCTTGAGAGAGGAGACGTGATTCGCCATCGATAAACCTTTTCTTTCAACCCGGTTGTCGGGGATTTGGGAGAGGCTGCGGCTACTCACGCGCCACATTCCCTACGAGGCTTAAGAATACGGGAATTTGATATAAGGTGCAAGGACTAGGGTGATTCGTAGAGAGAGGGAATCGCGAATGGTGCGTGTCGGGGTGCAGGCGGATCTTCCGGAGGAGTTGCTAGGGTTCTTTCCGAAGAATGGTATTGAGCTGGTAAAGCTTCCAAAGGATCTCCGGGAGACGGTCAAGGTCGAGTTCTGGGTATTGCCTTTCAACCGCGTCGAAGCGGAGGGCCAGATGCCGTTTGTGCAGGGGGTGAAGGTTATGCAATCCCCCATGGCCGGTGTCGATTGGGTTCTGCCCTGGCGGCGCGATGGCATGACCTTGTGCGACGGACGCGGCATCCATGATGTGTCGACCAGCGAGTGGGTGATGACGGCCATCCTGGCCTCACTGAAATGGCTGCCGGTATATGTCAAAGGCCAGGAAGAGAGAAGGTGGATCGGGGATTCGAAGTTGCGCAACCCCTTCGTTTCTGAGGGAACCCACACCCGCGGACGCTATCGCGTGCTCAGCGAAGAACTTTGGGGCCGGACGGTATTGATCGTCGGCTACGGATCGATTGGAGCGGCAACCGAAGAAAAGTTGAAGGTCTTTGGTGTGAAGAATGTGATCCGTGTCGCACGTTCGGCGCGGACAGAGCCGGTGGAAGTGCACGCTATCGGCGAACTGGACGCACTGCTGCCGCAGGCGGATGTAGTCGTGCTGTTGCTGCCCCTCACTGCGGAGACTCAAGGCATGTTCGGACGGGAACGTCTGGAACGTTTGAAGAAGGGGGCGCTCCTGGTCAACGCCGCCCGCGGACCGATCGTGGTCACCGATGATCTGGTTGCAGTGCTGGAGGAAGGCAAGATCCGCGCGGCGGTGGATGTGACGGACCCGGAACCTCTGCCCGAGGGGCATCCTCTCTGGAGTACGCCGAATTGCCTGATTACACCGCATATCGCTGGTCTGACGCCGAACTTCATGGAACGCGGCTTCGGTTTTATCGGGAAACAGATTGAACGATATCTCAAGGGCGAACCACTGGAAAACGTAGTTGGCGACGCCGGGTATTAGAAACAGAAAAGAGATCGAGTGAAGCTCGATCTCTTTTCGTCTGTTCTTACGACAGAAAGGCTACGCGATGTAGTCTTCCGGCTGCGTCTGATCGGTCCCCTTGCACAGCCCCAGCGCATTGAACAGCGGCGTGAAAGCCAGGGCAAGCGCAAGATTCACCAGCAGCGCCGGAATCGCGGCATAGATCGTATACGTCTGCCCAAAGAGATGTAGCGGATACGCCGAGCTCTTGAGTTGCAGCGACCATGCCATCCACGTGCCCGTAATCATGCCAGCTCCCCAGCCGGAGAAGAGGGCCCATGGATGCAGCTTGCGAGTGAAGCAGCCGAGCACCACGGCAGGGAAGATCTGGCCGATCCAGATACCGCCAAGCAACTGCATCTCGATCGCGTACGAAGAGGAGGCCAGAAGCACAAAGATCAGCGCTCCGAACTTGATGACCAGAGAGACGATTTTGGCCGTATTGGATTCCTGTGCAGGAGTCAGATGACGGCCAATTACCTCCGCCAGCAGATTACGGGTAAAGAGATTCGCGGCAGCGATCGACATGATGGCTGCAGGTACAAGGGCGCCGATGCCGATGGCAGCGAGGCAGAAGCCTGAGAACCAGCCAGGAAACATCGACACGAAGAGCGTCGGGACAACGGCGCTGCTATCCAGCGTGCCGGCAGCGGTCTTTGGCGCAATGCCCGCAGTCAGTGCGACATAGCCAAGCAGCGCGATCAGGCCGAGAAGGAAGCTGTAGGCCGGCAGTAGGGCGGCATTGCGGCGCACGACGTTGGCGCTCTTCGCTGAAAGCACACCTGTGGCAGTGTGTGGGTAAAGCATCAGCGCAATGGCCGATCCAATTGCCAGCGAAGAGTAAGCAAGGTATTGCGGCGGCTTCAACAGCAGAGAGCCTGCAGGCTTATGGGTTGCAAGCGCAGCCGCAGCCGTAGAGAAGATGTGTCCGTAGCCACCTAGTTTGAGCGGAAGAACAATGATGGCGGTAAAGACCATCACGTACAGCATGATGTCCTTCACGATGGCGATGACCGCAGGCGCACGCAGACCCGAGGAGTAAGTGTAGGCGGCCAGGATGATGAACGCCGCTACCAGTGGCCACTCGCCATGTACGCCCATAGCCGCGATCACCGCCTGCATACCGACGAGCTGCAGCGCGATATATGGCATCAGCGCCAGAATGCCGGTAACGCCGATGGCAATGGTCAGCGCACGGTTTCCAAAGCGTCCGCGGACGAAGTCAGCGAAGGTGACATAGCCGTGGCGATGGCTGACGGCCCACAAACGAGGCAGGACCATCATCATGTACGGATAAGCGATGATGGCGTAAGGCACCGCGAAGAAGGCCATGGCGCCACCGCCATAGAGCGCCGAAGGAACGGCGATGACGGTATAGGCGGTATAGAGATCGCCACCGATGAGGAACCAGGTGATCCATGTGCCGAAGCTGCGGCCGGCCAGGCCCCACTCTTCCAGCGAATGAATGCCGCCCTCCGGACGCCGCCAACGGGCAGCCCAGAATCCAGCGAGCGTAACAAGGACGAAGAAGGCGCAGAAGACGGCCAGGGCGGTCGTATGGATAGTCGCAGGCATGGGCACAGGGTTCAGGGTGAGGGTACAAGGTGCATGCCCGGCGGTGCAAGCTTAGGGCACACCCGAGGGTGTGTCATCAAACTCCTACCGTCAGCGCCGGGAGCAGATTTTTACGAGCTCGAGGAGTGAGGAGCGAACTGTAGCTGGTCTACTGGAACGACGAGTGACGAAGAGATCGGGAAATCGGGGTCCCCAGTCAGCTTTGCTGGCTGGGGTGAAGAAAATCTGCCCCGGCCCTTCGGGTTGCGGCGCAAATTTGCCCATCCTTCGTTGTCGGCCTCGACTGTGGACCCGCCACAGCCTTCGGCCTCCGCCTCGTATGAACAAATTTGCGCTCGCAACGCTGGCGACAGGAGCTTGATGGCACACCCTAGAGCTCGATTGCTTCGCCACCCCAGCTTGCCGGATCGATATCTTCAATCGTCTGGGTGAAGTCCCAGACCTGCCCGAAGGGATCCTGCAATGTACATTGGCGTTCGCCATACATGTGGGTCTGAGGTTCTCTTAGCGCAACCGCTCCATGCGCGACAGCGTTTGCAAAGAGTTCATCGATCCGGTCGGTACGGATCATGATTGAGACACTCCGTGCAGGCTCAACCTCCGCCTGATGCAGTACGATATGACCGCCCGAAGCATGCATCTGGATGCGATGGTTGCCACCGACACGCAGACGTTCGCGAAATCCAAATGCCGTTTTTAACCAAGCTGCTACTGCGACAATGTCCGGGTAACGAAGGACTGGAATCACCGAAGTGGGCGGCGCAGATCGATTGGTCATGGTTGTCAGCGGGATGAGCTGCCCGGTGTATTCCACTCGTTGATGACGATGCCTAGCTCGTTGAGCGTCTGCATGGCCTTTTCCATATTGCGGCGGATGGTCGGCCGCACGGCGAGCGGGGCGTCATGTGCCTCCTCGATGGCGATGACGCGGCCATAAGGCCAGGCATCGCGAGGAATGGCATTGAGCGCTGCGGGAAGATCGGCAACGCGGATGGTAAGCTCCTGCTTGCGCGCGGCCACCGGCCGGATCATCGTGCCCTTACCGTACTCGGAGGGATTCGCGTCCGCCATCAGTACGTGAAGCGAGACCATGTTCTCCTGCACGGTGATTGCTGGGTTCTCCCAGTTGGAAAGATCCTGGATGGTGAGGTAGCGGTTCTTCGAAGGAGGAGGAATCTCGCGGTCGAGCTCAACACGGATCTCTTCCATCTGCTGATGGTTGAGGGTGCTGCCCATGCCAAGACTCGCGGCCGAGGCACTGCTGCGGCAGCCATTCAGGAGAGGCAGGGAGAGGGAGACGGCGAGAAGGGCGACGAAGAGCTTCAACACAATATCTAGAATAGCAAGGCCGTACAATAGAGCCTTATGATCAAGGGGTTGACGCTGGTGCGGAGCGTGCCTTCCGCCAAGGATTTTGAGCGGTTGACGAGTCTTTTTGAGGCGCTTGGGTTCGAGCCCGGAAAAGGCTGGGAGCTGGACGGAGGCAAGGGTGCTCCGTTCCGTGCGCCGCTGGGAAATATCGAGTTTGTGACCGGCAGAGAGCCCAAAGCTCCGCCGCTGCTGGTAGAAGTAAGCCAGCTTGACGGTGTCTACGAGGCCGTTAAGGCATGGACGGCGGCAAATGAAGCGCCCGCGCCGACCGAGATTGCTCTGCAGCCCTGGAAGTCGCGCCTGTTTACTGC
>JAEKKE010000640.1 GCA_019510535.1 Acidobacteriota bacterium | reverse complement strand
GAACTTCATTCAGGCTCAATTTTTGGCAAAATTAGGAACGATATGTCCAAGCAGCAATTTCAGACTGAAGTCGCTCAGCTCCTCCACCTGATCGTTCACTCGCTTTACTCACACCCGGAGATCTTTCTCCGCGAGCGCATCTCCAACTCCTCCGATGCGCTCGACAAGCTGCGCCACCTCAGCCTGACCGACGAGACGTACAAGGCCCTAGTCGGCAACGGCATCGACTCGCCGCGCATCGATCTCGAGCTCGACGAGGCCAACAAGACCTTGTCTCTCTCCGATACCGGCATCGGCATGAGCGAGGAAGACCTGATCTCGCACCTCGGCACCATTGCCCGCTCCGGCACGAAGAACTTCCTGTCGCAGCTCTCCGGCGATGACCGCAAGGACTCCAACCTCATCGGCCAGTTCGGCGTGGGCTTCTACTCCGTGTTCATGGTTGCCGACAAGGTCGAGGTTGTCTCGCGCAAGGCCGGGGAAGAGAAGACCTATCGCTGGATCAGCGACGGCAAGACCGGCTTTGAGATCGAAGAGGTCACCGGTGACGCTGCGCGCAAGGCTGCCGGAACCACCATCCTGATCCACTTCAACGACGACGGGGCGCAGTACGCCAACGGCTGGCGCCTGCAGGAGATCGTCAAGAAGTACTCCAACCACATCGCCTTCCCCATCTTCCTCACGTACGAGAAGAGCGAGTGGGACGAAGAGAAGAAGGAGTCGATCAAGACCCGCACCACCGAGCAGGTCAACGCCGCCAGCGCCATGTGGCGCCGGTCGAAGTCTGAGCTTACCGACGACGACTATAAGGAGCTCTACAAGTCGATTGCCGGCGATTGGGAGGATCCGCTCTTCTGGTTCCACACCCGCGCCGAAGGCACGCTCGAGTACACCACGCTGTTCTATATCCCGGCCAAGGCCCCACTCGATCTCTACCAGGCCGACTACAAGGGCGGCGTCAAGCTCTATGTGAAGCGTGTCTTCATCATGGACGACTCCCGGGATCTGCTGCCGCAGTACCTGCGCTTCGTCCGCGGCATCATCGACTCTGAAGATCTGCCACTGAACGTCTCGCGCGAGATCCTGCAGCAGAACAAGGTCCTTACCAGCATCAAGACTGCCAGCGTCAAGAAGATCCTCTCTGAGCTGAAGACCATTGCGAACAACGATCCTGAGAAGTACACGCAGTTCATCACCGAGTACAACCGCCCGCTCAAGGAAGGTCTCTACGGCGACTTCGCGAACCGCGAGACACTGCTGGAGCTGATCCGATTCAAGTCGTCCAAGGTGGACGGACTTACCTCGCTCGCCGAAGCGAAGGATCGTATGCAGTCGGAGCAGAAGGCGCTCTACTACATCACCGGCGGCACCGAATCGATGCTGCGCAACTCGCCGCTGCTCGAGATCTACAAGAAGAAGGGCATTGAGGTTCTGATTCTTGACGACGACGTCGACGAGATCGTCTTCTCGACCGTCGCGAAGTA
>JAEKKE010000260.1 GCA_019510535.1 Acidobacteriota bacterium | reverse complement strand
GGGGGCCGATGCCGGGCCGCCGCGGGAGGGTCGGTTGCCGTCGCTGATTCCGGCGCCGGGGTCCTGCGGGATGTCATAGCGGTTGAGCTGAGCAAACGTCTTGCCGTCCTGCGAGAGCAGGAAGTCGAAGTTTTTGGTGGCGGCAGCATTTTGTTCCGCCTCGAGATTGGTGAAGGTGACCGTCACTGTATCGAAACCCGGCATCTCCGACTTCCTGCGTTCCCCGACGGTGACGTCGTAGTAGGGGGGGACGTTGAACTTATTGCGGATCAGCACCTCGACACGCCGGGCGTCGGCGGGTGAGAGCTTCTGCGCGTGACAGCCAACAGCGCCGGCGAGCAGAACGAAGCTGGAGAGGAGACGGAGACGATTCATAAACGTAGGTATCAGTGTATTGGACGCACGAGTGGTGCGCTTGCGAGTCAGGAAGATCCGGTTGAGTCCAGAAGTCAGAGGCGGGCGTCAAAAGTTGGAAGTAAAAAGTTGAAGACGTACGGCATGGAAGCGATTGTGTATCCTGCCCCATCCGGGCGGCGTAATGGTCATGCTCAGTTCGGCGGGCCCCCTCCTATATATGTCGATCACTCCGCTGCCGGGAAGCGGTGACCGTTTTTGACGTCCCGTTGGGCTCTCCATTTCGTTCCACAGGTCGTAGCCTGATCGTGCTGTAAACCGCTTATTGGAAAGGGCCTAGGCCCGGAGCGGAACCAGCCAACGTACTCGCGCGGGATGCGCGTTGCGTCTAGACTCAAGGAATTCGCGTCTGGATAGAGGAAACGCCTCATCCAACGCTGTTTTACCAAGACCAAACCGACCCAATCCGAGAGGGAGCGAAATGGCAATAGCCACCAAACTGGCAGAAAAGACAATCACTTACGCGGCCAAAGGCGCGTGGGCGATCTTTGACAAGCTGAACAGCCTCAGCCCCAACGCATCGTTCACACCGAAGTGGAGCGACAAGCCGCTGCTGAAGAGCTACCAGAAGGAGAAGCCTCCCCTTGGCTGGCCGCGTACGACCGATTCTCTCTGCCCGAAGTGCGTTCCTGAGATTCGCCAGCAGATCCTGGACGGCAAGCTGCCCCACGAGATCCTGCTGAACGAGAAGGTCGGCGAGATCAAGGCTCAGATCATCGAGCGCGACGGCAAGATCCTGATGGTGAAGGATTGTCCGAAGCACGGTCACTTTGAAGACGTCATGTCCATTGACCCGGCCATGATGAAGCACCTTGAGGACGTCTTCCCGGGCCGCGACATCCGCGCCCACAATGACGCCAAGCTGCACAATCACGGCACCTCGACCGTGACGCACGGCCGCGGTTCGGTTCTGACCATCGACCTGACCAACCGCTGCAACATGATGTGCGACCCCTGCTTCATGGACGCCAACCAGGTGGGCTTCGTTCACGAACTGACGTGGGACGAGATCAAGACCATGCTGGACAACGCCATCACCATCAAGCCGCGCCGCCAGATGTCGGTGCAGTTCTCCGGTGGTGAGCCGACGCTCTCGCCCTACTTCCTGGACGCCGTCGCCTATGCCCGTAAGGTCGGCTACAACTCGGTGCAGGCTGCGACCAACGGCATCGAGTTTGCCAAGTCCAAGGAGTTTGCCAAGGCTGCCGCCGAGGCTGGTCTGCGTTATGCCTATCTGCAGTTCGACGGTATCGGCAACGCCGCCAACTCGCACCGCAAGGTCGGCAATGCGTTCGACGTAAAGCTTCAGGCCATCCATAACCTGCACGAGGCCGGCGTGGACATCGTTCCCGTAACGACCATCGTCAACGGCATCAACAACGAGCAGGTAGGCCGCATTATCCAGTTCGCTCTGGATAACCCGAAGAAGATCAACTTCCTGTCGTTCCAGCCGGTTTCGTTTACCGGTCGCGACGAAGAGGTCTCCGATGAGCGCCGTCACGCGCAGCGTTATACGCTGAGCCACCTCGCGCACGACATCCGCAACCAGACCGGTCTGGGTGAGAGCACCCGCGACTGGTTCCCGATCAGCTTCATGTCGACCTTCTCGGATTGGGCCGACCTGGTGCACGGACCGGACCACGAGTGGGGCCAGCTCTCCTGCGGTTGCCACCCAAACTGCGGTATCGGTATGGCGCTGATGATCGACAAGGAGACCAAGGAAGCCGTTCCGGTTACCTCGTTCCTCGACGCCGTTCAGCTGGCCAAGGACGTTGCCAAGGTGAACGACGCCGCCCGCGGCAAGTTCCTCTCGATCGTTGGTGTGTCGCTTGCGCTGCTGCGTAACTACGACCCCACCAAGTCGCCCACGCACTTCCGCATCCTTGACCTGCTGCAGAAGTTCGACAAGTGCTTCGGCGCCACCGGCCGCAACTACGGCAAGGTGACCGGCGACCGCACCATGGCTGACATCGAGAAGCGCCGCGCCGACCGCTGGAACTTCCTGTTCATCGCCGGCATGTGGTTCCAGGACCTGTTCAACTACGACTTCCGCCGCACCGAGCAGTGCATCATCCCGTACGCCACCCAGGAAGGCGAGATCTCCTTCTGCGCGTACAACACCGGCATCGGCTGGCGCAACATCATCGAGAAGATGCACATGACTTCCACCCTCACCAAGTGGTACGAGGAGCATGGCCGTCACGAGATCTTCGCCGGTGGTAAGAAGGTCGGCCTGGAGCGTCAGGACAAGTACGATCTGGTCCTGAACCAGGCTCACGTCGACTCCGCCGCGAACGATACCTTCGAGAAGTCCGGTATCGCCAAGAACGCCCGCGAAGAGAAGATCCGGGCTCGCGACGCCAAGCTGAAGCAGGATGCGGTCAACGCGCAGATGGCCAAGCTCTACCGCAAGGAGATTCTGAAGGAGCAGGAACAGCCCGGCTTCATCTCCCTGGGTGAGATCAAGCCCGCCGCTCCGGTAAAGGTGCAGGACGAAGAGACCGTCGCCGGGGACTAGGGGACTAGCCGTCCAGGCGTAGGCGCCTTCGGCGCAAAACCAAAAGGCCGCTCGTGAGAGCGGCCTTCATTTTTACGGAACGTTACGTATCTGCCCTCCAGTCGGCGGTAGTCAGAGGTTCGCGATTGCCCGTCCATCACTCCGTCTATGGGATAAGTGCGCCTGGTGCGAGGGGGAATTTGGGCGGCGCACCAGGGATGGTGCAGCTACATTTGTTCTCTGCTTCTGAAACAGGTTCCGCTCTCTTCAGAAGGGAGCGCCCGTCCCATATAATGAAGCTTTCCCCTACAAGGATTTGGGGAGGTATTTTCCGAGCAGTGAGGACGCGCGTATCTTTTCCGCTAAGTTTCTGAATCAAGCTTTCACGGATGTGCGTTCGCACTCTGGCCGGAACCGCGCGATTGCCTTTGGCAGCCGTGTTCGCGCGGGTATGTTGCTGTTGGGCATGGGCGCTGTTGCCGCCGGCTCTGCTGCGGCACAAAATGCTGGTTCGACCTTTACCACCGGGCCGGTAGCTCAGGGCAATCCGAGGGCGCTTTGCTCGATCCAGGTGATCGGCAATCGCCGCATTCCGAAAGAATCCGTTCTGGCCCGCCTGTTCTCGCATGAGGGCGATATCTACGACGAGTCGATGATCGAGCGCGACTATAACTCGTTGTGGAACACGGGCTACTTCGAAGATCTCCGTGCCGAGAAGCAGGACAAGCCGAACTGCACCCAGATCATCTGGTACGTGCGCGAAAAGCCCACGGTCAACGACATCAATTACAAGGGTGTGAATGCGGTCACCACTTCAGACATCCTGGAGCGCTTCAAGAAGGCCAAGGTCGGCCTGACGGTGGAGAGTCAGTATGACCCTACCAAGGTGAAGCGCGCCGAAGTTGTACTGAAGGAGCTGCTGGCCGAGCATGGCCACCAGTTCGCTACCATCCGCACGGTGGTGAAGAACCTGCCTCCGGCACGTGTCTCCCTCACCTTCGAGGTGAAGGAAGGTCCGACGGTGAAGGTGGGTCACATCGACTTTGTCGGCAACGACAACGTGGGCTCGCGTACGCTGCGTCAGGCGATGCGGAACCTGCGGCCGATCGGTATTCCGAAGTCGATCATCCTGGAAAACATCTTTGCCCGCACCTTTGACGCATCGAAGCTCGACGAAGACGCGCAGCGTGTTCAGATGGCCTACCGTGACCGCGGCTACTTCAAGGCGCTCACCTCGGAGCCCAAGACCCGCGTACGCGATGCCGGCGGCATCAATATCTTTACACTGCGTCCGTCGAAGGGTAAGCGCATCGACATTCTGATGCCGGTGGAAGAGGGTAAGCGTTACCGTCTGGGTGGCATTGCCTTTACTGGCAACAAAGCCATCACCAATATGAAGGCTCTGCGTGCACAGTTCGCGCAGAAGGATGGCGAGTGGTTCTCGGCGACCCTCTTCGGCAAAGGCCTGGAGAATCTGCGTAAGGCATACGGTGGGCTGGGCTACATCAACTTCGTCGGATCGCCGACGCCGCGTTTTGATGAAGCGAAGAACCTCATCTTCCTGGACATCGATATCGATGAGGGCAAGCAGTTCAAGGTCTCGCGTATCGAGTTTTCGGGCAACAGCATTACCCGCGACCGCGTCATTCGCCGCGAGCTCATGTTGGAAGAAGGCGCGGTGTATAACGCCCAGGCATGGGAGCTGTCGCTGCTTCGCCTGAACCAGTTGAATTACTTCGAGGCGCTGAAGGTCGAGCAGGACTCCGAGACCCGCACCAATAACGATGCCGGCACTGTGGATCTGTTGTTGAAGCTGAAGGAGAAGGGCAAGAACTCCATCGGCCTGAACGGCGGTATCTCGGGTGCTTCAGGAAGCTTTATCGGTCTGAACTATGAGACCAACAACTTCCTCGGTCTGGGCGAGACGCTTTCGGTGCAGGCGAATGCCGGCGATCTATCGCGCAATCTGAGCTTCGGCTTCACGGAGCCTTACTTCCGCAACAAGCCACTGTCGCTCGGTCTGCAGGTCTTCCAGTCCAAGTTCGACTACAACCCGTCGAAGGCATACGGCGCAGCCGGCGGCTCGATCTCACAGAACCTGTCGCAGGCGCAACAGTCGCTTCTGACCAACTACAACCAGGCATCGACGGGCCTGTCGATCTCGGCCAGCTATCCGTTGCGTAAGCTCTTCAACCGCTCGGGTGTGACGCGTATCGGTCTCTCGTACTCGCTGCAGCGGTCGACGATTTCAACGTTCAACGACAATACCCGCAACCTGTTCCAGTCACTGGCCTTCCGTTCCGGTATCCAGGGATCGAACCAGCTTTCGGGCATTATCAGCTCGGTCATTACGCCTAGCTTCACCTTCTCATCGATCGACCGTGCAGTCGGTCCGCACTCCGGTAAGGACTTCAACGTCGCGATCCAGGTTGCCGGCGCAGGCGGTAACGTGAAGTACTTCTCGCCGGTTGCGACCTGGCGCCAGTTCTTCCCGATGAAGGGACTTCACATCGATCGTGAAGGCCACAATGTGCTCGGCTACCGTATCCAGGTGTCGCACGTTGAGGGCTTTGGTGGCCAGGTGGCTCCGCCGTTCAACCGTGTCTACGGTGGCGGCGAGTCTGACGTTCGCGGTTTCGACGTCCGTTCTTCGTCGCCGTACACCTACATCCCGACCAAGGTGGAGTTCAACCTCACCAATCCGGATGGAACCACGGTGCCGCGCGATCCCACGAACCAAGACCTCGGTGCGATTCATGTTCCGCTGCCGGTCTATCGTCTGGTCTCGGTGGGCGCCGACACCGGTATTACCGGAAACGTGGAATATCGCATCCCGATCGTCAACCAGGTGGTCTTCGCGTTCTTCACGGACTTCGGTTACAACGGCAACGTCCGCGACTCGCAGCTCCGCCAGTCGGTGCTGGGACAGGCCTCCTTCAACAGCACGCTGTACGGTTGCCCAACCATCATCAATGGCTCCTGCTTCGGCGGACAGAAGGTCACCTTCCCGCAGATCCTGAAGGCGGTTCCGGGCACGAACTTCGTACCGCGCATGTCGAACGGTGCAGAGTTGCAGGTCATTCTGCCAATCGTCAACGCTCCGCTGCGTCTCTACTACGCCTACAACCCGCTGCGCCTGTACAAGGATCTGCCGCAGGAGTTGGCTGTGGACCAGGCGACCTACCGCAGCATGTTCCCAAACAATGGCGCCGGCCTCTACAGCTATGCGCAGGCGATCCAGTTCTACGGTGCTGCCTATCAGCTTCGTGAACCGAGAAAGACCTTCCGCTTAAGCGTCTCCACCACCTTCTAAGAAAAAGCCCGACGTATGAAAAAAGCCCGGCTTTCGCCGGGCTTTTTCAGTTGCTGGTTGCTGGATGCTAGTTCCTAGTTGAGAAGCAAAAAGCCCCATCAAGCGAAGAGCTTGAATGGGGCTTTAGTTTTTTGGGGTTCAACTAGCAACCAGGAACTAGCAACCAGCAACTAGTAGGCTCGCATATACATGCGAGAGATGCGGTCGTGCCAGCCCATGCGGTCTTCGTCGAAGAGAGCCCACAGATAGCCCAGACCCAACGGGGCCATTGAGAGCGCCATGGCCAACAGGCGGCGGCGCATCTGGCGGCGTGAGGGATTCTCGTCGGAGAAGGTGCACAGGCCGATGCGGGCGTAGCGCATTCCCGGCGTCTGATCGCTCAGAG
>JAEKKE010000259.1 GCA_019510535.1 Acidobacteriota bacterium | reverse complement strand
AGCCGGTATTAAGGCCTCCGGGAATCCCGATCTGGCCCTGGCTCTGGCGCCCGAAGGCGCCACCGCAGCCGCAGCTTTTACCAGCAATCAAATGGTCGCCGCTCCCATCGTCATTGGACGGCAGCATATCGCCACCTCCCAGGGCCGCGTTACGGCACTGCTGATCAACGCCGGCAATGCCAACTGCGCTACCGGGCAACAGGGGCTGGATGCCTGTGTAACGTCCTGCGATACATTGGCGGCTCTGGCCAACTGCGGCCGGGAAAATATCTTCCCTTCCTCCACCGGCATCATCGGAGTTCCTCTTCCGGTCGAGAAGATTACCGCCGCCCTTCCCGCTGCCTTCGCGGCCCTTGCCGGCACTGAAGAGGCGGCGGACAGCTTCCGCCGCGCGATTATGACGACAGACACCAAGCCGAAGTCGGCACGCGCCACAGTCATCTACAAGGGCAAATCAGCTTCAATTTTCGGAGTCTGCAAGGGCGCGGGCATGATCGGCCCTCAACTCGGGCCGCCGCACGCCACCATGCTGGTGTACCTGTTTACGGATATCGCGGCTACTCCTGCCCAGCTTCGCGAGGTCCTCGGCCCGGCGGTAGAGGCCAGCTTCAACTCCATCTCGATCGATGGCGATACTTCCACGAACGACACCGTACTCCTGCTTGCCTCCGGTGCCAGTGGCCTGACCCTAGACAGCGACACCACGGATGCCTTCCGGAGCGCCCTGAACCGGGTTACCCAGGATCTGGCTCACCAGATCGTCGACGATGGCGAAGGCGTCACGCATGTGGTCACGCTGCACGTCAGCGGAGCTGCCTCGGTTGCAGACGCCCAGGCGATCGCCCGCACGATCGCCAATTCTCCGCTCTGCAAGACTGCTTGGTCCTCCGGAGATCCGAATTGGGGACGTCTTATCGCGGCGGCGGGCCGCTCGGGAGTCGTCTTCAACCCCGCCCTTGCGTCCATCCATATCGGCGATCAGCCGGTCTTTGAAGCAGGTACCCGCTCTCCTCATTTTGATGAGGCGGCGGCGCATGCGGTCATGCTGCAGCGCGAATACACCATCTTGCTGAATCTCAACGCCGGCCAGGCAGAGACCCGCTTCCTGACCTGCGATCTCACACACGAGTACGTCACCATCAATGCCGACTACTCCACCTAGCATTTCCGCCCGCTCCTGAAAACAGGAGCGGGCCATCTTTTTGATTCCCCAGCAAGAACCTCAATACTTCGCACATCCGTGCGGTGATCGCACGGAAACGGTGACGCGCGTGTAGGTAACGGTTTATCGTGGTAGGCGGCAGGCTGATATCCGCCCAAACTTCTACTTATAGGGGTGCCCCGCAATGTCCACGAAGCTCGATAACCCTCCGGCGACCGCCAATCCCGATTTCCTGGCTGAAGTCTCCGAATGGATTGAAGCATTTGACGAGCTCGTCGTCGCCGAAGGCCACGAACCCGCCGCTGAGCTGCTGTCTGCGCTGAAACAGCGCGCTGCCGAAGCCGGCGTGGCCGCTACCGGCGAACTGACGACCCCATATCGCAATACCATCCACGCCCATGATGAGGTTCCCTATCCCGGCGATCGCAATCAGGAGCGCCGTGTCGAGGCCCTGATCCGCTGGAACGCCATGGCCATGGTGCACGGCCAGAACAAGAAGGATGCCGGCATCGGTGGTCATATTTCGACCTACTCCTCGCTGTGCACCCTGCTTGAGGTTGGTTACAACCACTTCTTCCGCGGCAAGTACGGCGACCAGCCCGGCGATTTCATCTACTTCCAGGGGCATGCCTCGCCCGGTGTCTACGCCCGCGCCTTCCTCGAAGGCCGCCTGAGCGAAGACCACCTGAAGAACTTCCGCCACGAGCTCCGTGATAAGCCCGGCCTGTCGTCCTATCCCCACCCGTGGCTGATGCCGGAGTTCTGGAACTTCCCCACCGTTTCCATGGGCATCGGCCCCCTGAATGCGATTTACCAGGCACGCTTCATGCGTTACCTGGAGAACCGTAATCTGATCCAGAAGACGGGCCGCAAGGTCTGGGCCTTTGTCGGCGACGGCGAGTCGGACGAAGTAGATACCCTTGGCGCGATCGGTCTTGCTTCGCGTGAGAAGCTCGACAACCTGATCTTCGTCGTCAACTGCAACCTGCAGCGCCTGGACGGTCCGGTCCGCGGCAACAAGCGCATTATCGACGAGCTGGAAGGTGTCTTCCGTGGCGCCGGCTGGAATGTCATCAAGGTGGTCTGGGGCGCGGACTGGGATGAGCTCTTTGCGCGCGACTACAAGGGCCTGTTGCTTAAACGCATGGAAGAGTGTGTCGACGGCGACTTCCAGACCTTCAAAGCCAAAGGCGGCGCCTATCTCCGTCAGCACTTCTTCGGTAAATATCCAGAGCTGCTGGAGATGGTTGCCGACAAGACCGATGAGCAGCTAGCCCGGCTGCATCGCGGCGGCCACGACCCCGCCAAGATCTTCAACGCATACAAACGTGCAACCGAATACACCGGCGGCCCGACCGTCATCCTGGCCAAGACCGTCAAGGGTTATGGCCTGGGAACGACGGAGGCTCGTAACGCCAGCCACCAGGAGAAGAAGCTTACCGACGAGGGGCTGGCGGCGTTCGTCAAACGTTTCGATATCCCCGTATCGGAGCAGACCGCCAAGGATGCGGGTCTCTATCACCCCGGACAGGATGCTCCGGAGATCCAGTACCTGCAGGCTCGCCGTAAAGAACTTGGCGGTTACCTGCCGGTTCGCGAAGTCCCCGCGCTGAACTTCAAGGCGCCGGCGCTCGACTTCTTCAAGGAGTGGATGGCCGGCAGCAAGGGCCGCGAAGTCTCCACCACCATGGGCTTTGTCTCCATGCTCCGCTCCCTGCTCAAGGAGCCGAACTTCGGCAAGTACGTTGTCCCGATTGTTCCTGACGAAGGCCGTACCTTCGGCCTTGAATCTGTGATCAAGCAGGTCGGCATCTATGCCTGCGAAGGTCAGAAGTACACGCCGCACGATGCCGACATGCTTCTGAGCTATCGCGAAGAGAAGGATGGCCAGATCCTGGAGGAAGGCATCACCGAGGCGGGCTCGATGGCCAGCTTCACCGCCGCGGGAACGGCTTACTCCAACTACGGCATTCCTTCGATCCCGTTCTACATGTACTACTCGATGTTCGGCTTCCAGCGCGTCGGAGACATGGCGTGGGCATTTGCGGACTCTCGCGGCAAAGGCTTCCTGATGGGCGGGACAGCTGGGCGCACCACCATGCTGGGTGAAGGTCTGCAGCACCAGGACGGCCACTCGCCCGTACTGGCAAGCACCGTTCCAACCTGCCTGAGCTACGATCCTGCGTTCCTCTTCGAAATGGCAGTCGTCATTCAGGATGGCCTGAAGCGGATGTACGAACAGGGTGAGAACGTCTTCTACTACATCACCATGTACAACGAGGACTACGTTCAGCCCGAGGCGCCGGCAAATCTGGACGTCAACGGTATCCTCAAGGGCCTGTACCTTTACAAGCCTGCTGCCGGCGAAGCGACGGTGCAGCTCTTCGGCTCGGGCACCATCCTGAACGAGGTGGTCAAGGCACAGCAGATTCTGGCCGACGAGTACAAGATCCAGGCAAACGTATGGTCCGTCCCCAGCTACACCGAGCTCCGCCGCGACGCACTTGCGATTGAGCGGTGGAATCGCCTGCACCCCGCAGAGCCGGAGAAGAAGCCGTATCTGCTGGAGGCTCTCGCCAACGCTCAGGGGCCGGTCATCGCGGCCTCGGACTACATGAAGGTCATGCCGGATGCTCTGGCTCCGTGGCTTGGCCAGCGTCTGGTCGCGCTCGGTACAGACGGCTTTGGCCGCTCTGACAACCGAGAGTATCTACGTGCGCACTTCGAGATCGGCGCTAAGGATATCGTCGCAGCCGCGCTCTCCAAGCTGGTTCGCGACGGTAAGGTGAAAGCCAAAACCGCGCTCAAGGCGTTTGCCGACCTCGGCATCAACACCGAGAAGAAGGACGCTGCTCGCGCCTGAGATCCACTATCATCCGTAAAAGCCCGGCTGTCGCCGGGCTTTTGCTTGCCAAGCACAAGCACCATCTTGCTCTTTTGGCGGTGTGTGCTACCTTGCAGAGAAACAGGTTGAAATGTCTGCCGCTACTTTTGAAAACCCACTGATTCCTAATCAGCGTCTCAAGCAGCTCTACAACGCCATGCGCGATCTGCGCTCTGGCAGCAAACGTACGCGCGGCCTGGAGGCCGGTATCGCTGCTACAGCGAACCACCTGCGGCCGCAGGACACGATCGCTGCCTCCGCCGCGCTGGCGCCGGCTGTCGCCATCGTGCAACAAAGCAGCGGCAACCTTTTGCCCAGCACGCTGGATGCGGCACAGCAGTTCGCTGCTGTACATGGCGCTGCCTTCGCGAACATGCACTTCACTCCCGGCTTTGTGGCTGTCCTCTATCTGGATAGTGCACTCCCTGCCGGATGTGAAAGGTTCATTGAGATGACTGCGAAGCGCGAGTTACCCGTGCTCTATCTCCAGCTTCCCGGACATACTCCTCATCCCTCCGCCGCGAAACATAAGATCCCGGTCATTCCTGTCGATGTACACGATGCTGTCGCGTGTTATCGCGTGGCACAGGAGGCGTTTACGCGGGCTCGTACGCTGCATCTACCCACATGGATCAGCTTCCAGCAGATTGGTGATGAAGATTCTCTCGATGCAATGCGCGGGTATCTTAAAGCCAAAGGCCTGCTGGCGCGTTCATGAGCAAAGGTAAACTGAAAGCAGCATGCGCCGCTTCCCTATAGCACTCTCCCTCGCTTTCGGTTTCGTCGTTTTATATTCCGCCAGTGCGCAGCAGAACGATCCGGCGCAGCAGAACCTTCCTGCGCAACAACCCGGTTATAACCAGCAACAGCAAACCAATCCCCCGGCTCTTCCTCCTTACAACCCGGACCAGAAGCAACCTCCGGCTCTTCCGCAGCCACAGCCCGCACCTCCTCCGGTCGTTGCACCTAAGCCGACAGAGCAACATCCATTCACGGCGCGTAACCAGTACGGGCCACCAGCAACAATCCGCAAAATCGACTTTCTGGGGTCGGTATATATCCCCGTCGACAGTTGGATCTATCCAGCCATGCTGCGTCTGCACGCCTATGGATATCTCAATACGGCTTTCATCAGTATGCGGCCCTGGACCCGACGTAGCGCCATCAATATGCTGGTCGACTCAGAGCAGGACATTCGAGCCAGCGATAACGAAGAAGCGAAGGCTATTCTTGATTCGCTGCTTCATGAGTTCGATGCGGAACTAGCTGCGAACTTCGACGGCATTGGAGCAGTGAACGGACTTTATTCGGCGTACACCCGCCTTGGTTATATTTCCGGGCCTGTGCTGCGCGATAGTTTTCACCTGGGGCAGACCGTCAACAACGACTACGCGCGCCCCTACCAGAGCGGCTTCAACAACATCACAGGGTTCTCTACCGTCAATGAGATCGGCCGGCTCTCACTATCGGTTCGTGGAGAGTACCAACACGCACCTTCCGCCGACGGGTACAGTTACGCACTGGCGCAGCAGCTCGCGGCAATCGACAGGGTTCCCTACGATGGATTCAATCGTCATCAAAGCACGATCCCTGAAGGTCCCATTGCGGCAACCAACACTTTTCGAATCCAGGAAGCAAATCTCTCGTTTCACCTTGCCAAGCATGAGTTCTCACTCGGAAAATCCGATGCTTGGAACGGCCCAGGCGTGGGGGGTGCATTTTCCTGGACCAACAATGCCGAGAATATCTATTCGTTCCGCATCAACCGCGTCGAGCCCATGTACATTCCGTTCATCCGCAATGTCCTGGGACCACTTCGCTATGACATCTTTGTCGGCAGCCTCAAGGGACACACGTATCCGAATTCCCCGTGGGTACATTCCACTACCTTCAGCTTCGCACCCACGAAGAACTTCCAGTTTGGAT
>JAEKKE010000639.1 GCA_019510535.1 Acidobacteriota bacterium | reverse complement strand
GTCTTGCGGAAGATCAGGTCGAAGTACTCTTCCTCGTTGATCAGGTGGCCAAGCTTCTGCATCTGCAGCAGCTCGCCTTCGACCATCTGCTGGGTAAGAGAGATCAGCAGGTCGAGGATGTGGAAGTTCTGCTCCTGCAGCGCGGCGTTGAAGGCCTGCATATAGAGCCAGTCGCCGGCCAGCACGCACTTGGAGTTGCCCCAGGTGGTGTTGGAGCTGGGGCGGCCGCGGCGGGTGTCCGCCTCGTCGATGATGTCGTCGTGTACCAGGGTCGCGGTGTGCAGCATCTCGACCACTGATCCCAGCCGGATGCGCGATTCGCCCTCGAAGCCGAGCGCTTTGGCGCTGAGCAGCAACAGCAGCGGACGGATACGCTTACCGCCGCCGGCGATGAGATAGCGTCCGATCTCGGTGATAACTTCCACCTGGGACTGCGACTGTGAGACGAACTCCTGCTCGATGGCGGCAAGATCGTCACGCAGCAGGTCGAAGACCTCTTTCGCCGTCGCTATCTGCAAATCACTCACTCTTTTGAATGTACCAGTTACTTGGACGAAGGTGATGCCGTTAGAGCGCGGCGTTGCCTCAGCCGGACGATTACCGCGCTGAGACCGAGCAACAGCAGCAGGTCCAGCGTAAGCCCGGTCCAGATCCAGCCTCCCGGTCCGACGGAGCCGGGATCGAAGTAATAGTGGAAGGGCCAGCCGTGGGGCGTAAGGCAGCTCGGACAGGGTGGGTGAAGGTGCCGCGTAGCTCCGTCGATGAACTCGGCGAGAACGCCAAGAACCACGGCAGTCTGAATGTATTGGACGACTACCGCGGTTCTGGTCATGGGTTGGAGCTTTTCCCTGTGGGTGTAGTGTAGGGCTTCCGCATCTATGGGCGCTTTCCGTAATGAAAGCGCCGCTGTACGACGCTTCCGGGATACCCAGCAACAGGGAAAACGCTCTAGTTCGAACGATAGTTGGTGAACTGCAGATCGATGCCGAGGTCTTTCCCGCGCAGCAGAGCGATGACCTCCTGCAGCACGTCACGATCCTTGGAGGCGATGCGGACCGTATCGCCCTGAATGGAGGCCTGGGCCTTCTTCTTGGAGTCCTTGATCAGAGCGACGATCTGCTTCGCCTTCTCGGAGGGGATGCCCTGCTGCAGCTTGATCTTCTGCCGCGCCGATCCGTGCGAGCCCTGCTCAATCTTTTCGAAGTCAAGGTTCTTAAGCGAGATGCCGCGCTTGACCAGCTTCTGCTGCAGAATCTCGCTGACCGCCTTTAGCTTGTACTCATCTGAGGCGGCGGTCTGGATCACGTCCTGACCTTCGAGGGTGATCTCACCCTTGGCGTCCTTCAGATCGAACCGGGCCTTTACTTCTTTCAACGCCTGTTCAATGGCGTTTCGTACTTCCTGGATATCTACTTTGCTGACAACATCAAACGAGTTTTCGCCTGCCATGTTTTTCTCCGTGGTCTAGGGTGCGTCATTAAACTCCTGCC